>JAYRTK010000230.1:0-5670 GCA_041919595.1 Lysobacteraceae bacterium | reverse complement strand
ACATCGACGCCAGCGGACAGAGCTTCCGCGATTTCCTCGCCGCGAAACTGCCCGCGCTGCCCGGCAAGCAGCCGACCCTGCGCGACTGGTCCGATCACATGACCACCGCCTTCCCGGAAGTGCGGCTCAAGAAATATCTTGAGATGCGCGGCGCCGATGGCGGCCCGTGGAACCGGCTGTGCGCGCTGCCGGCGTTCTGGGTCGGCCTGCTGTACGACGATGCGGCGCTGGATGCGGCCTGGGATCTGGTCAAGGACTTCAGCCTCGCCGAACGCCACGCGCTGCGCGACGGCGTGCCGAAACATGCGATCCACCTGCCGTTCCGCGGCGGCACCGTGCGTGATCTCGCCCGCGAGGCGGTGAAGATCGCCGCCGAAGGCCTGCGCCGACGCGACGTGCGCAACGGCAAGGGCGCCGACGAGAGTCGTTTCCTCGACCCGCTGATCGAGATCGTCGAAAGCGGCCAGACCGCCGCCGAACGCAAACTCGCGCTGTTCCATGGCGAATGGAACGGCGACATCGACCGGGTGTTCCGCGAATACGCGTATTGAAACGTCGGCAACACCGCCTGATCATCGGGCGTTGACATCGCGACAGCCCGCGCGACCTGAAACCGCCGGAAACCTGTCGGACCCTGCGGGGTGGACCCGGGCATTCACGCCATGATCGAATGCCAACGAATACATCCCACGTCCGCAGCATCATTGTGTAACCTCGGTGGTTCGCACCCCCACTGCGAGCCGCCGATGCGCGTCCGCGATACCCTCGAATTCGCCGAGACCGACACCCTGTTGCGCGACGATGTGCGACGACTGGGGGCGATGGTCGGCGAGATGCTGGCCGAGCAGGTCTCGGCCGAACTCCTGGCGCAGGTCGAATCGGTGCGTCGCGCCGCGATCGCGCGTCGCGAACAGGACGCCCCGATCGATGCGCTCGCCGACCGTCTCGCCGCGGTGCCGCTGGGCGACGCCGACGCGCTCGTCCGTGCCTTCGCCGCCTACTTCGGTGCGGTCAATCTGGCCGAGCGGATCCATCGCATCCGCCGACGCCGCGATTACCAGCGCACCACCGATGCGCCGCAGCCCGGCGGGCTGACCGCGACCCTGCGCGCACTGCGCGAGGACGGGGTCACCGTGGACGAATTGCGCGACCTGCTGCCACGGTTGCGGATCGAACCGGTGTTCACCGCGCATCCGACCGAGGCCGTGCGGCGCGCGTTGCTGTTGAAGGAACGGACCATCGTCGAGCGCCTGATCGCCGACATCGACCGTCAGCGCACGCCGGCCGAACGCGGCGCCGACACCGCGCGCATCCGCCAGGCCCTGACCGCCAGCTGGCAGACCGCGGAGACGCCGCCGCAGCAGCCGACCGTGGCCGACGAAATCGAGCACATCGGCTTCTATCTCAACCAGGTGCTGTTCCGCGCGCTGCCGGTCTACTACGAAGCCTTCGCCGATGCGATCGAGGCCGCCTACGGCGACGATCCGGACTATCGCCGGCCGGTATTGCCGCCGGTGCTGCGCTTCGGCACCTGGGTCGGTGGCGACATGGACGGTAATCCCAACGTCGGCGCCGAGACCGTGCGCGCCGCGCTGACGGCGCAGCGCGCCAGCGTGCTCGCCAACTATCGCACCGACCTGCAGGCACTGGGCGAGATCCTGACCCAGACCCGCGATCGCGTGCGCGTCGACGACGACATCGACATGCGGATCGCCGCATATTCCGCCGCGATGCCCGCCGCCGCCGCGAAGCTCAGCCCGCGTCTGGCCGACATGCCCTACCGGCAATTGCTCGATCTGATGCGCGCGCGGCTGGCCGCGACCGCGGCCGGCGAGGCGGACGGTTACGCCGATGCCGACGGTTTCCTCGCCGATCTGGAGATCATCGACAACAGCCTGCGGTGCCATCGCGGCGACCATGCCGGACGCTTCGCGCTGCAGCGCGTGTTGTGGCGCGCGCGCACGTTCGGTTTCCATCTGGCGACCCTCGACCTGCGCCAGGATTCGGGGACCCACGACGCGGCGATCGCGGCCTTGCTCGACGATGCCGACTGGCCCGCACGCCTCCCGTCGGAACGCATTCCGCGCCTGCACGCGCTGATCGCCGGCGCGACGCGGGTCGACGCAGAGGCGGCGGCGGCCCGGGCCACGCTCGATGTGCTGCGCACCGTGCGCGAGGCGCGGCGGACGTTCGGCGCGGACGCGATCGGCCCCTACATCATCAGCATGAGCCGCAGCGCCGCCGATGCGCTGGCCGTGCTGGCGCTGGCGCGGGTCGCCGGCTGCGTCGAAGACCACGGAGAGGATGCCGGAAAGAACGGCGGCGACGTGCCGCTCGATGTCGCGCCGCTGTTCGAGACCATCGACGATCTGCGCGCCGCGCCGGAGATCATGCGCGCGCTCTTCGACGATCCGGTCTATCGCCGGCATCTGCGCGCACGCGGCGATCGCCAGACGGTGATGCTGGGCTATTCCGACAGCGCCAAGGACGGCGGCATCCTCGCGTCGCGCTGGTCGCTGCAGCGCACCCAGGCCGAACTGCTGGAACTCGCGCACGCGGCCGGCGTGCGGATCGTGTTCTTCCACGGACGCGGCGGCTCGGTCAGTCGCGGCGGCGGCAAGACCGAGCGCGCGATCATCGCCGCGCCGCGCGGCAGTGTCGACGGCGAACTGCGGGTGACCGAGCAGGGCGAAGTGATCCATCGCAAGTACGGCATCCGTGCCCTGGCGCTGCGCAATCTCGAACAGGCCACCGCGGCGGTGCTGCGCGCCAGCCTGCGCCCGCGCCCGC
The DNA here is from genome assembly GCA_041919595.1 of Lysobacteraceae bacterium. Taxonomy (GTDB): domain Bacteria; phylum Pseudomonadota; class Gammaproteobacteria; order Xanthomonadales; family Xanthomonadaceae; genus Lysobacter_I. The sequence continues at coordinate 2,880 of JAYRTK010000230.1, read as the reverse complement.
CCGAACCGCGCGAAGCGCGCTGGCGCGAGATCGCGACGGAGCTGGCGCGGGTCTCGCGCGCGCACTATCGCGCGCTGGTCCACGATCGCGTGGAATTCCCGCTCTATTTCCGCGCGGCGACGCCGATCGATGTGATCGAACGCCTGCGTCTTGGCTCGCGCCCGTCGAAACGCCGCGAGGGCGGCATCGAAGCGCTGCGCGCGATCCCGTGGGTGTTCGCCTGGTCGCAGAACCGCAGCGGCCTCACCGGCTGGTATGGGGTCGGCACCGCGCTCGCCCACGGCATCGCCACCTACGGCCATGACGCCATGGCCGACATGGCCCGCGACTGGCCGTTCTTCGCCGCGATGCTGGACGACATCGAAATGCTGCTGGCGAAATCCGACCCGGCGATCTTCGAGCGCTACTCGCGCCTTGCCGGACCGCTGCACGAGGCCTTCCATCCCGGCATCGTCGACGAGTACTACCGCACGATCGACCGCATCCTCGCGCTGCGCAGCCGCAGCCTGCTGCTGCAGGACGACTACCGCCTGCGGTTGTCGATCCGCCTGCGCAATCCGTACGTCGATCCGATCAGCCTGCTGCAGGTGGAGCTGCTGCGTCGCTGGCGCGAGGCGGGCCGCGAGGACGACGGTCTGTTCCAGGCGCTGGTGGCCACGGTGAACGGGATCGCGGCGGGCATCCAGAACACGGGCTGAGCATCGACACGGATTTACAGCCGTCGCGACCGCGTGACAGACTCGACCCATGCGCGCCGCCACCATGCTCCTGCCGTTGTTCGCTCTGTCGGCCGCGCTCGCGTCCGCACCGGTGGCCCAGGCCGCGCGCGGCACCGTCGAGATCGCCTTCGTCGGCGACATCATGGTGGCCGAGACGCCGGGCGAACTCATCGCGCGCGGCGAGGATCCGTTCGCGCCGCTCGGCGCATGGCTGCGCCGGGCCGACGTGCGCATCGGCAATCTCGAATGCGTGGTCGCCACCGGCGGCACCGCGCTGGACAAGCCCTACACCTTCCGCGCCGATCCACGCACGCTGCCGGTGCTCGCCCGGCATTTCGATGCGTTCTCGCTCGCCAACAACCACTCCGGCGATTTCGGCAAGGCCGCCTTCGCCGAGCAACTCGGCCTGATGCGGCAGGCCGGCCTGCCCTACTTCGGCGGCGGTGCGAATCTCGAAGCCGCGCACACGCCGTGGATCGTTGAGCGCAACGGCCTGCGCATCGCCCTGCTCGGCTATGTCGAATTCAAGCCGCGATCCTTCGAGGCCGGCGCGGATCGCCCCGGCGTCGCCTGGAGCGGCGAGGACGAGCAGGTGATCGAGGACATCATCACCGCGCGCACGCGCCACCATGCCGACCTCGTGATCCCGTTCATGCACTGGGGCTGGGAAAACGAGGGTTACCCGAGCGAACGCCAGAAGAAATTCGCGCGCGCGATGCTCGACGCAGGCGCGGACATGGTGGTCGGCGCGCATCCGCACGTCACCCAGGGCGCCGAGATCCACGACGGCAAGCCGATCATCTACAGCCTCGGCAATTTCCTGTTCAACGGTTTCGACACCGAGGCCACGCTCACCGGCTGGACGCTGGAAGCGACGCTGGACGAACGCGGCGTGGCCGCGTGGCGCACGCGCGTGGTCCGCCTCGACGCCAACGGCGTTCCGCACCCGGATCCCGACGCCGCCAGCCCCTGCGGCCGACGTGGCGACACGCAGCCGAGGCAGTGCCATGGCGAATAGACGCCTCGCGCTGTTCGCGTTGCTGCTGGCCGCACCGTGTGCGCAGGCCGACAGCGTGCGCTGCCACATCGTCTACGGCGGCGAGCCCTTCACCGTCGACGCCGCACCGACCGACACACCCTACCGCGTGCCCGCGCAGAAGATCGGACGCTACTTCCAATTCAGGGCGGTGTATGTCACCGCGCCCGAGCGCGCCGCCGCAATCAATCTCTACGTCTACGCGATCGCGTCCGGCGAACCGGTGCCGATCCATCAGGCCAAACATCGCCCGCCGTTCCTCGCCTCCAGCGGCCGCCACGGTTTCACCGGTCTGCACTTCGTCTACGAACCCAGCAAGGGCAGCGAGCTGCAGTACTGGTGCGAGCGGTTGCCCTGAGGCGGAATCAGGCGCTCCGCTCCGGACGCACACGGCGCGGATCACGCGCCGCCCGCAGCGGCCATTCGATCGTCTGCGACAATGCAATTTCATCGATGCATCGACGGCATGCATCGAAAGCCGGCATCGATTGAGTACATCGTCGCGTATCGATCCAGGCGCGACAAAAAAGCGTGGACCGCGTGATTGCCGATGCCGCATAGTGACCGCATTGACCATCATGCAGACGACGGGGGATGCAGGTCATGGACGACCTGAAACGACTTTGCGGTGTTCTACAGGGCCACGCCGACCAGGGCGAGAGCGTCAAGGTCACGTATTACTACACGAGGCCCGAAGGATCGGCGGTGCACCATGGCGCGATCTATCTCGTTCGCGGCACGACCGCGTATCTCGATCATGAACACATGGCACCGAACGATGCCGTCATCGACATCGTGCAACTGCGCTTCGTCAAGGTCGCATCGCTTCCGCTCGGCGACGTGGCGATACCGGCGACACCCGCCATCGCACTGCCCGCGCTGCTGACGAGTCTGGGCGCGCCGCCAACGCACGCAGCAGGCATCTCCGATCAACCCGCGAGCACGACACCCGCAGAGATGACACGTCCCGCGGACACCGTGGCCGTGGCATTGCAGACCGCCGCGAACGACGCGTCGACGCACGATCCCCCGCTCCCCCGAGCCGTCGTCCCGCCGTCCCGGGACGATCCCACCCCAAGGAGTTCCCTCATGGCCAAGATCTCTCTCGAACCCCTGCGCAGCCTC
>JAYRTK010000229.1:0-5785 GCA_041919595.1 Lysobacteraceae bacterium | reverse complement strand
GCGGTCAGCTCGGGCTTGGGCAGCGACAGCAGCTTGTCCCAGTCCGGCTTGCCGGAGAACAGCTCGCCCTCGAAACCGACCGTGCCCGATTCCAGCGCGGTGCGCTCGGTGTCGGACAGCGGCGGCAGCAGCCGGGTGTAGAACTTGAGCAGCGGTGCGGTGATCGCCGCCTTGCGCAGCGGCGGGATCAGCATCGGCACCGCGACCAGCAGCAGGAGCGCGCCGCCGACCAGGGTCGCGGTCGGGTGGGCGCCCAGGAACCAGCTGGCGACCAGCGTGGTCGCGCCGAGCGCGGCCCAGACCGCCAGCCGCAGGCGGTGGTAGGCGGAGAACGCCGTGATGACGAAGACGGCGAGGAACGGGGCGAGGATGGGAAGAACGGTGCTCATGGGTGCGCTCCGGCGAGCTGGGCTCGGCGTAGGGACGGGCGGTCTTCGGACTGCGGCCTGGAATCACCCGCAGGTCATTCCATACGCCCTAGTATGGACAGGGCTTTTCCCGGATGTCAATGTGCCGGTCCCCCGGTCGGAAACCGCCGGAAATCCGGGTTGAAATCATCGTCAGACGATACTTTTCCGAACCGTTCCGTATGGTTACACTATTGTCATGAATGACGCCGCCGCCAAAACCGAACGCAATGGCCGCCTCAGTGCGGATGACTGGGCGCAGGCCGCCCTCGACCTCATCGCCGAACAGGGCGTGGCAGCGGTGGCGGTGGAACCGCTGGCGCGCCGCCTCGGCGTCACCAAGGGCAGTTTCTACTGGCATTTCCCCTCGCGCGACGCCTTGCTGTCGGCGGCGCTCGAACGCTGGGAAGCGGTCGAACAGGAAACCGTGTTCGGCCAGCTCGAAGCGGTGAGCGATCCGCGCCAGCGTCTGCGTGCGCTGTTCCAACTGGTCGCCCATGAAGTCAAACCGCACAAGATCTACAGCGAACTGCTGAAGGCCTTCGATCATCCCGCGGTGGGGCCGGTGATCGGCCGCGTATCGCAGCGCCGCCTCGACTATCTCGCCGCTTCCTTCCGTCAGGCCGGGCTCGCGCGCACCGACGCGCAACATCGCGCGCGGTTGGCCTACGCCGCCTACGTCGGCTTTCTGCAGTTGAGCATGCAACTGCATCCCAGGCCCGCCCGCGATGAATTCGAGGCCTACGTCGAGCACGTGATGGACACCCTCATTCCGCCGATGGCACCGCGCACCTGAGTCTTCCGGCCCGGGCTTCCTCGCCCGAGCCATCGCGCACCGGTCCTCCGTTTTCCGAACCTTCGAGTTTTCCCGCATGAATGCCTTCGCCGTGCCGTCGCATCCGCCCACCCGTCTCGATGCGCTCAAACACTGGGTGGACGACGTGGCCCGCCTCACCCGTCCCGACGCCGTGCACTGGTGCGACGGCAGCGATGCCGAGAGCGCCGCGCTGATCGCGAAGATGCAGGCCGATGGCACGCTGCTGAAACTCAACGAGCGCACCCATCCGGACAGCTGGCTGCATCGCTCGCATCCGGACGACGTGGCCCGGGTCGAGCATCTCACCTTCGTCTGCACGTCGCATGCCGACGATGCCGGCCCGAACAATCACTGGATGGCGCCCGAAGAAGGCCATGCCACCATGGACGCGCTGTTCGACGGCTGCATGACGGGCCGGACGATGTACGTGATTCCGTATTGCATGGGTCCGATCGATTCGCCGCTCTCGCGCTGCGGCGTCGAGATCACCGACTCGCCTTACGTGGTCGCCAACATGCGGATCATGACCCGCATGGGCGCCGCCGCGCTGGCGCGGATCGAGCGCGAGGGCGAAGCCGGAGGCGCGTTCGTGAAGGGGCTGCATTCGATCGGCGAGCTCGATCCGAACCGCCGCTTCATCATGCATTTCCCCGAGACGCTGACGATCAAGTCGTTCGGTTCCGGCTACGGCGGCAATGCGCTGCTGGGCAAGAAGTGCCACGCGCTGCGCATCGCCTCGTACCAGGCCCGCAGCGAGGGCTGGCTGGCCGAGCACATGCTGATCCTCGGCGTGGAGAATCCGCAGGGCGAAACGCATTACATCGCCGCGGCGTTCCCCTCGGCCTGCGGCAAGACCAACCTGGCGATGCTCATTCCGCCGGAGGGCTACCGCAGGGACGGCTGGAAGGTCACCACCATCGGCGACGACATCTGCTGGATGCGGCCAGGCGCCGACGGCCGCCTGTACGCGATCAACCCGGAAGCCGGCTTCTTCGGCGTCGCGCCGGGAACGTCCAGCAAGTCCAATCCGAACGCGCTGGCGACGATCCAGAAGCACACGATCTTCACCAACGTCGGTCTGACCGCGGACGGGCAGCCGTGGTGGGAGGGTCTGGACGGCGGTACGCCCGCCTTTGATTGGCGCGGTCGTGAATACGATTCCACAAACGGACCCGCCGCCCATCCCAACGCGCGTTTCACGGTCAGCGCGAAGCAGTGCCCGTCGTATTCGCCAAAGGCCGAGGACGCGCAGGGCGTGCCGATCAGCGCGATCGTGTTCGGCGGTCGGCGCGCCTCGCTGGTACCGCTGGTGTTCGAGGCCCGCGACTGGACCCACGGCGTGCTGGTCGGTGCGGCGATGGGCTCGGAAACCACCGCCGCCGCGACCGGCGCGGTCGGCGTGATGCGTCGCGATCCGATGGCGATGAAGCCGTTCTGCGGCTACAACTTCGCCGATTACTTCGCGCACTGGCTGTCCTTCGGCGATGTCGCCGCGTTGCCGAAGATCTTCCACGTCAACTGGTTCCGCAAGGGCGACGACGGCAAGTTCCTGTGGCCGGGCTTCGGCGACAACCTGCGCGTGATCGAGTGGATGATCGGCCGGGTGAACGGCAGCGCGGGCGCATCGGAAACGCCGATCGGCGCCCTGCCGCGCGCCGGGGACCTGAATCTCGATGGCGTCGCGCTGTCCGATGAGGCCCGCGCGAAGCTGTTCGGTTTCGACCGCGACGGCTGGCGGGCCGAGTTCGAGAGCATCGGCGAATTCCTCGAAGAGTACGGCCCGCGCATGCCGGCCGCACTGCGGGACGAGCAGGCCCGGATCCTCGCCGAACTGGCGGGCTGACCGCCACGCCGGAATTCCGGCGACGGGCGCCGTGAGGTGTCCGTCGCCCGTACACTGCGCACATGTCGAACAAGCAGCAGGCGCTCTGGCAGCAGGGCCAGCGCCATACCCAGCTCCAGCAGTGGCGTCAGGCCGCCGCCGCCTACGAGGCCATCCTCGATCACGATCGCGGCTTCCTGCCGGCGTGGATGGAGCTGTCCATGGCGAAGGACAAGCTCGACGCTTATCGCGACGCCTACCGGGCCGTGATCGAGGCGTCGCGGATCGAACGGCCGCCACCGATGGCCGGTCTGATCGTCGCGCGACGGCTCCGCCGGTTCGAGGATCTGCCGCGGTTGCGCGATTACGTCGAACGCACCGGACTGGCCGGCCAGCTGCCACCGGAGAAACTGGTCGATCTGGCCTCGTTCTTCGCCAGCGCCGGCGATTACGAGAAGACCCTCGGCTGGGTCCAGCACGCGCTGAAGCTGCGTCCGGATCTGGCCGACGCCCACAACATGCACGGGCTGGTCCTGATGTTCGCGGGGCGCCAGGACGAGGCCGCGACCGCCTTCGAACGGGCCCTGAAGCTCCGCCCGACCTTCGCCGCGGTGTATTCGATGCTCTCGCGGGTGGCGAAGGCCGAGCCGGGGCGCAATCGCGTCGATGCGCTCCGCCGGCTGCTGGCCCAGCCCGGGCTGTCGACCCGCGACGAGGGCCATCTCGGCTATGCCCTGCACAACGAACTGCACGATCTCGGCGATCACGAGGGCGCCTGGGAGGCGTTGATGCGCGGCTGCCGCGCGCGTCGCGTCGAGCAGCCCTACGATCACGCCGCGACGATGGCGATGTTCGACACGCTGCGCCGGACCTTCGATAGCGCATTCGCCCGTGGCGAGGCCTTCGACGATCCGCTGACCCCGGTCTTCATCGTCGGCCTGCATCGCAGTGGCACCACGCTGCTGGAGCGCATTCTTTCCGGTCATCCCGATGTCGCCGATGCCGGCGAGACCTACGCCTTTTCGGCACAACTGCGCTACGCCGCCGATCACTATTGCGGCGTGGTCGCCGATGGCGTGATCGCCGAGCGCGCCGCCGGCTTCGACTACGGCGCGATCGGACGCGGTTTCCTCGACGCGATGCGCGGACGCAGCCGAGGTCGACGCTTCGTGACCGAGAAACTCAACCCGAACTTCGTGGTCCTCGGTCCGATCGCCAAGGCGCTGCCGCAGGCGCGCCTGCTGCACATGCGCCGCGACCCGGCCGATACCTGTTTCTCGAACCTGCGGACGCTGTTCACCAACGAGGCGGCGTACTCCTACGACCAGATCGAGATGGCCGATTACTGCAAGGCCTATCACGACCTGATGGCGCATTGGCGCGAGGTCCTGCCGGGTCGGGTGTTCGACATCGACTACGAGGCGATGGTGCGCGAACCCGAGGTTCAGGCGCGCAGGATCGCGGCCCATTGCGGCTTCGATTTCCGCGAGGACATGCTTCAGGTGGACCGCCGTTCCGGCATGGTGGCCACCGCCAGTTCGAACCAGGTACGTCAGGGGATCGTCACCAATCGCGGTGGGCTGTGGCGGGCCTACGCGTCGCATCTGGGGCCGATGCTGGACCGGCTGGCCGCACACGGCCTGGCCTGAAGCCGCGGCGCGGGGCGGCCACCGCGGAATTTGATCCGGATCGTACCGCGGGTCCGCGACTGCGTTATCGTGCCGCCAGCCCAATCCCCAAGGGGTGAGTGCCATGTCGCTCAACGTGTTTCCCGCCTTCGCCGTGCCGATGGCCGAAGCGTTCCATCCTGAACCCGTTGCCCTCAATGCCGCGCTGCGGCGGGTGATTCTGGCGCTGGAGGCGCAGGGCGCCGGTTACCGCAACCCGGAGCCGGTGGTGCATCAACCCGAAGGCTTGTTCGAAAGCGATTTTTCGTTCTTCTCGCGCGAAGATCCGAGCGTCCAGGAACTGCGTGCGTTCGTGTGGTCTTCGCTGGGCGAGTTCCTGCGCAACATCAATCCGGCATTGGCCGATGGCACCCGGGGGCTGCGCATCGCCAGTCAGACCTGGTTCCACGTCACCCGGGACGGCGGCTATTTCGGTTACCACAACCACCCGATGGCCAGTTGGTCGGGCGTCTACTGCGTGTCGGATGGCGATCCCTCGTCGGAACACGCCAACAATGGTTGTCTGGTCTTCCCGCACCCGCAGATGGCGGTGAACACCTTCCTCGATCCGGCCAATGCGGCGTTGCGCTGGCCCTTCAGCCACGGCAACTTCACGATCGCGCTCAAGCCCGGGCAGCTGGTGTTCTTCCCGTCGTGGCTCGGCCATTACGTCACGCCGTTCCACGGTGCCGGAGAGCGGATCACGGTCGCTTTCAACGCCTGGTTCAGTCGCGAGGGCTGAGCGGTTCCGCCACGGGCGGAAGACTTGCCTGCAGGCGTTTTTCGTACGATTCCGGTCAAAAAGAAACGGCCCCCTTGCGGGGGCCGTTCCGTTTGACGCTTGCCAGAAGCGATGGATCAGAACTTCTGGTTGTACTGCAGGTAGAAGAAGCCGCCACCCGGCAGATCGTAGGCGCCGTCGAACGAATGCGCGAACGAGTTGGTGGTGACCGGCGGTTCCTTGCCGAACAGGTTGCGGGCGCCGACCGCGATCTTGCCGTTCCACGGCGTCTTCCAGCCGACCTGAACGTCATGGTAGAAGCGCGAGCCCATGATGTTGATGCCGTTGTCC
>JAYRTK010000228.1:0-5797 GCA_041919595.1 Lysobacteraceae bacterium | reverse complement strand
AGCAGGCGTTCGCCAACCTGCGCGCGGTCTGCCAGGCCGCCGGCGGTTCCTTCGACGACATCGTCCGCGTCGGCCTTTATCTCACCGACCTGTCCGAATTCGCCGCGGTCAACGCGGTGATGCAGGACGTGTTCCAGGCGCCGTATCCGGCGCGTTCGACGATCGAGGTCTCGGCCCTGCCGCGCGGCGCGAAGTTCGAGGTCGACGCGATCATGGTGCTGCGCTGATCGCGCGGCGCTGACCCCGCGGTCCCGAAGCCCGACCCTGCGCGCATGCCCGCCGCGTCGACCCGCAGCGCACCGTCTTCCGATCCGGCCGCATTGCCGCTGACCACGCTCGGCGGCGTCGGTGCCGTGGTTGCCGAAAAGCTCGCTGCCCGCGGGCTGATGACGCTGCAGGATCTGTGGTTCCATCTGCCGCGGCAGTACGAGGACCGCACCGAACTGACACCGATCCGGATGCTGCAGCCGGGGCGGCCGGCGCAGGTCGAGGGCGTGGTCGAGGCGGTCGAGAAGGGATTCCGCTATCGACCCACGCTGCGGGTCGCGCTCGGCGACGATTCGCACGCGACCCTGGTGCTGCGTTTTTTCCATTTCCGCAGCCAGCAGGCCGCCCAGTTCGCCCCGGGCACCCGCGTGCGCGCCTTCGGCACGCCCCGGCCCGGGCAGCACGGGCTCGAAATCGTGCATCCGAGCTATCGCATCCTCGGCGATGACGATGCCCCGGCGCTGAGCGCCACCCTCGACCCGGTGTATCCGGCGATCGAAGGCATCGGTCCGGCGGCGCTGCGCAAACTGATCGGCCAGGCCCTGCAGCGCTTGCCCGACGACGCGGCGATGGAACTGCTGCCGGCGGAGGTGCTCGCGCGCGAAGCGCTGTGCGCCGGGATGCCGTCGCTGCGCGAGGCGTTGCTGACGCTGCACCGCCCGCCGCAGGGCAGCGATGTGCAGGCGCTGCTGGCCGGCACCCATCCGGCGCAGCGTCGTCTGGCGCTCGAGGAATTGCTGGCCCATCACCTCAGTCTGCGCCGCCAGCGCATCGCGATGCAGACCCACGGCGCGACCCCGCTGCGCGACGCGGGCCGGGCGGATGCGCTGCGCAGGGCCTTGCCGTTCGCGCTGACCGGTGCGCAGGAACGCGTGTTCGCCGAAATCCGCGACGATCTCGCCAAGCCCGTGCCGATGCTGCGTCTGGTGCAGGGCGACGTGGGCAGCGGCAAGACCGTGGTCGCGGCGATGGCCGCGCTGCTCGCGGTGGCGGAAGGGCGACAGGCGGCGCTGATGGCACCGACCGAACTGCTCGCCGAACAGCATCTGGCCAACCTGCGCGGCTGGCTCGAACCGCTGGGCGTGCGCGTGGTCTGGTTGGCCGGGAAGGTCACCGGCAAGGTCCGCGAAGCGACGCTCGCCGAGATCGCCGGCGGGACGGCGCAGATCGTCGTGGGCACCCATGCGCTGATGCAGGAAGGCGTGACGTTCCGCGATCTGGCGCTGGCCATCGTCGACGAACAGCATCGTTTCGGCGTCCATCAGAGACTGGCGCTGCGCGAGAAGGGCGCCAGCGGCGAACGCGTGCCGCATCAACTGGTGATGACCGCGACCCCGATTCCGCGCACTCTGGCGATGGCCGCCTACGCGGATCTGGACGTGTCCGCGATCGACGAACTGCCGCCCGGGCGGACGCCGGTGCAGACCGTGGTCCTGAGCGCCGGCCGTCGTCCGGAACTGATCGAACGCATCCGCACCGCCTGTCGCGAGGGTCGACAGGCCTACTGGGTCTGCACCCTGATCGACGACAGCGACGAGGTCGTCGCCCAGGCGGCGCAGAGCACCTACGACACCCTGGCCACGCAGATGCCGGAACTGCGCATCGCTCTGGTGCACGGGCGGATGAAGGCGGCCGAGAAGCAGAAGACCATGGCCGCGTTCAAGGCCGGCGCCCTGCAGTTGCTGGTGGCGACGACGGTGATCGAAGTCGGTGTGGATGTGCCCAACGCCTCGCTGATGATCGTCGAGAATGCCGAGCGGCTCGGCCTCGCGCAGTTGCATCAGCTGCGCGGCCGGGTGGGGCGCGGCAGTGCGGCGTCGAGTTGCGTGCTGCTTTATCAATCTCCGCTGTCGCGGATGGCGCGGCAGCGGTTGGAGACGATGCGGGAGACCAACGACGGCTTCGTCATCGCCGAGAAGGATCTCGAACTGCGCGGCCCCGGCGAGTTGCTGGGGACGCGCCAGACCGGTCTCGCGGCCTTCCGCATCGCCGATCTCGGTCGCGACGCGGCCCTGCTGCCCACGGTGCAGCGGATCGGCGATGCGCTGCTGCGCGGCGCGCCGGCGCTGGCCGTGCGCGTCACCGAACGCTGGATCGGCGGCGCCGCGCGCTACGCGGGCGCCTGAGCCACGACGCGCGGCTCAGCACAGACCGTCGCGGCCTTCCTCGCCCGGCGTCGGGCAATAGATGTCGTGCAGGGTGCTGATGATCCGGTGCACCGGTCCGGACGATACCGAGTAGTACACGTTCTGCGATTCGCGCCGGGTCTGCACCAGCCCGCCTTCGCGCAGCACGGCCAGATGTTGCGACAGCGCCGACTGGCTCAGTTCGACCTCGGTGTTGATTTCGCCGACGGTCTTTTCGCCGTCGATCAGCAGGCACATCACCCGCAGTCGCTGCGGGTTCGACAGCGCCTTGAGCAGATCGGCCGCTTCTTCGGCCTGCGCCTGCATGCGTTCGCCCAATGATTCCGGCGCGGCGGTGCTGCGACGTGCATTCATGCCGCCGCCTCCGTCGCACCGCCGCTCTCGACCCAGCGCAGCCAGCCGCCGGCCAGCGACAGCGGGCGGTCGAAACCGAGCCGCTTCAGCGCCTCCGCGGCCAGCGCCGAGCGTCCGCCGGTGCGGCAGTAGAGGATCACCGGCTCACGCCGGTGCGACAGATGCGGGTCGGCCCTGCCGCCCACGGCGGGATGGCCGTCGACCTGGAACTCCAGCAGTCCGCGCGGAATGTTGATCGCGCCGGGGAGATGGCCTTCGGCGAATTCGGCCGGTTCGCGCACATCGATGACCGGGGTGCCGGCCGTCTGCAGCGCGCGCAGGTGGTCGGGCGCGATTTCCTCGATGACGGCGCGTGCCTGGGCGACGAGGTCCTGGGCGGTGTACGACATGAACAGGTCTCCGGGATGAGGTTGACAGTCTAGCAAGCTCTAATTAAGATAAAACTAAATTAGAAATACATCAATCACTCGGGAGGCGCCATGAGCAGCATCGTCGTGATCGGAGCGGGCTTGAGCGGAATGAGCGCGGCCTACGAACTGCGCGAGATTCTCGGGAGGGATCACCGGATTACGGTCGTCGGCGACGGCGACCTGTTCAGCTTCACGCCTTCGAATCCCTGGGTCGCGGTCGGCTGGCGGACGCCCGGCGACATCACCCTCCATGCGGGCGAACATCTCGCCCGCAAGGACATCGTCTTCCGCAGCGATGGCGTGACCCGGATCGATGCGGCCGAACACCGGGTCGTGACCGGCGAGGGCGCCGAGCTCGACTACGACTATCTGCTCATCTGCACCGGCCCCAAGCTCGCGTTCGACGAAGTGCCGGGCAGCGGGCCGCATGGCGGCCATACCCAGTCGGTCTGCACGACCCCGCACGCGCAGCGCGCATGGGAGGCCTATGAGTCCTTCCTCGAGACGCCCGGGCCGATCGTGGTCGGTGCGATGGCCGGCGCCAGCTGCTTCGGGCCGGCCTACGAATTCGCGATGATCCTCGATGCCGACCTGCGCAAGCGCAAGCTGCGCGACAAGGTGCCGATGACCTTCGTCACCAGCGAACCCTACATCGGCCACATGGGCCTGGGCGGGGTCGGCGACTCCAAGGGCATGATGGAATCGGAGCTGCGCCAGCGCCACATCAAGTGGATCGTGAATGCGAAGGTGAAGGAAGTCCGCGCCGGCGAGATGCACGTCGTCGAGCACGACGAGAACGCTCAGCCGACGAAGGAACACACGCTGCCGTTCACCTATTCGATGATGCTGCCGGCGTTCCGCGGCGTCGATGCGGTGGCCGCGGTCGAAGGCCTGTGCAATCCGCGCGGCTTCGTGATCGTCGACGCGCATCAGCGCAGTCCGAAATACCCGCGGATCTTCGCCGCAGGCGTGTGCGTGGCGATTCCGCCGGTGGAAACGACGCCGATCCCGACCGGCGCGCCCAAGACCGGCTTCATGATCGAGTCGATGGTCACCACCATCGTGCGCAACATCGAGGCCGAACTGACCGGAAAGCCGGCGACCTTCGAAGGCACCTGGAACGCGGTCTGCCTCGCCGACATGGGCGATACCGGCGCGGCGTTCGTGGCGCTGCCGCAGATTCCGCCGCGCAACGTCACCTGGACGAAGATCGGCAAGTGGGTGCACCTCGCCAAGATCGCGTTCGAGAAATACTTCCTCTACAAGATGCGCAACGGCACCAGCGAGCCGATCTACGAGAAATACGTGCTCAGCGCGTTGGGCATCGAACGCCTGAAATGACCCGCAACGCAACCGGAGACACCGCATGAACCTCGACCGTGCCGTGATGGCCTTCGCCGGCGTGATGATCCTCGTCAGCCTGCTCCTCACCCAGTTCGTTTCCCCCTGGTTCTGGCTGTTCACCGCCTTCATCGGCGTGAACCTGCTGCAGGCCAGCGTCACCGGGTTCTGTCCGGCGGCGATCGTTTTCCGCAGACTCGGAGTCGCCCGCGGATGCGCCTTCAAATGAAGATCGGCCCGCGACTGGCGTCGGTGGCGCTGATCGCCTCGCTTGCCGCCTGCGGCGAGGATGCCGGCGAACGCGCGCAACCCGCGCCGCCGGCGCTCGATACGTTCATCGTCGCCGCTGGCGAAAACGATGGCCGTGCGTGGGACGGGACGGTGGAAGCCGTGCGCGAGGCGACGTTGTCCGCGCAGACCGCCGGCCGCGTCACTGCGGTGAGCGCGGACGTCAACGATCGCGTCGATGCCGGACAGACATTGCTCCGCCTGACCGTGGTCGAGCAACAGGCCGGGGTCGATGCCGCGCGCGCGCAGTTGCGGGCGGCGGAAGCGTCCGCGGTGGAAGCAGAACGCCAGTTCCAGCGCTTCGCGGCCCTGGCCAAGGAGGCTTATGTCTCGCGGGCCCAGCTCGATCAGGCGCGCGCGGCCCGCGACGCCGCCGTTGCCGCGCGCGATGCCGCGCGCGCGCAGCTGGCGTCCGCGGGACAGAACGCCGATTACACGACGGTGCGCGCGCCGTACGCGGGGCTCGTCTCCGCGCGGCTGGTCGAGCCGGGCGAAACGGTGAATCCGGGTCAGCCGCTGTTGACCGTCTACGCGCCGGAGGATCTGCGCATCGAGGTGCGGGTGCCGCAGTCGGCGGCCGACGCCATCCGGGCCCAGCCGCGCGCGCGCGTCCGTTTCGACGACGGGACCACGGTCGACGCGCGCGAGGTGGTGGTGTATCCCGCGGCCGATCCGGCGAGTCACAGCGTCATCGTCCGCGTGCTGCTGCCGCGGCTCGCGACCCTGCCGGCGCCGGGCGTCGTCGCGAAGGTGGAATTTCCGATTCGCGCCGAAGGCCGCACCCTGCGCGTGCCATCGTCGGCGGTATCGCGTCGCGGCGAGCTCACCGCCGTCTATGTCGTGAAGGATGGTCGCGTGCTGCTGCGCCAGCTGCGTCTCGGCGCACGCGACGGCGAGACGGTGGAGGTCCTCGCCGGGCTGCGCGCGGGCGACGTGGTGGCGCGGGATCCCGATGCGGCGATGGCGGCGATCGCGCGCCAGCGCGCGAGC
>JAYRTK010000227.1:0-5820 GCA_041919595.1 Lysobacteraceae bacterium | reverse complement strand
TGTAACGCCTCGCGCGTTTCATCGTGGAGGAAGTATTGCGTCGGCTCTTGGCCGCGATATATCAATCCCTTGTTTTCGTAGATCGACAGTCGATCTTCCCCGGAATAATCCGGAAATTCTTCTCTTGGAAACAGTAGCAAAGCTATGTCGCGATGGATCGATTGGCGAGGCAGGGCGAGGCGCCAGAACGCGGTATCGTTCTCGATCACGTGGGTGAGCAATCGCTGGGTCACGAACAACAGTAGGCCATGGCGGTTGTCGCGACGATAACTTTCTACCAGCGGATGCCATTGCGCGTCTTCCCATCGCCAGTCTGGCTTCCACTCTCCGATCAATCGCACAACCCTTTCGAGCAGGAACGGATTGCCTCGGGTGATCTCGCGAAGGCGGCGGACATCAGCCTTGGCGGCGGGAGGGAGCCGGGCGAGTTGCCTGCGGACGTAGTCCCCGACCTCTTCCTCGGTGAACGGCGGAGCCTCCAGTGTCGAAGTGAAATATTCCTGCGACAATCCACCAAGTAATTGCGCATTCCATTCGGCTGGGCGGCCTGCGAGCACCATGAGTACCGGTTTGTCGAAAAGGAAGAACGCAATTCGAGCGAGGTATTCCAGAAACCCTTCCGATGTCGCCTGCTGATCGAAGCCCGTAGCTAGGTCACCGTCGTGCTTGGGTGGACTCAGTTTTGTCTGCAGGCTCAGGCGCGCTGCCTGCTCCATCGTGTCGATGAGAAGTACGCCACCTTTCTCGAAATCCTCGGACAAAGCCCGAAGAAGCGATTCCTCCGGCGCGCGTAGGAGGGCCTTGTGTCGTTTGTTTTCTTCTCTTTGCCAGAATGTGTGCAGGGCTTTGCCTGCGCCAACCACTGTGTCGACGACCGTTCCGAACGAGGTGTCGCTACCGCTACTTTTCTGCAGCAGATCTGCCGCTTGTTCCGCCTGCGCTCCGTAGCTCTGCAGAATCGAGCTCATCGTCTCGTAGCTGTCTCGCAATTGCTGTCGTCTAGCGTCGAAACGCAGGGTGCCGTGCGTGGTCACTTGCATCAACACATCCAAGGCGCTCACCGTCTGCAGCTTTGTGAGATCCAGGGATAGCACAGGAACTTCTTCTCTCAGGCAATACGCCATGAAACGATGAAGCAGGCTGGTCTTGCCCGCGCCACCGGCGCCGGTCAGGGGGACGACGTAGGGTTTCTTTATTTTTAGTAATTCCGCAAAGTCGGATTCGGCCTGACGTGGTACCCAAGCGCTGCCCACTGCGGAATTTCGTGGAATCGGCATTGACGACTCTTCCCTGTCATTCGACTTGGCCGGAATCGGCCACCAATTTACTATTACGGTATTGGCGATCTTGTGCAAGATCGCGTCAAAGCAGATCCGAATCGCGTAGCGTCGTCGCCTGCTGCATGCAGGTGATTCTTGTTCGGACATCATCCGGCTTGAAGGTGCGACAGCCGAATCCATAGATGATTTCAATTGCTCTTTCAGGAGCAATACTGTCGAAACGATGTCTTCGAAAATGAGAACGCCCGGCATGGCCGGGCGTGTTCGGGGATCACGTCGCGAGCGGCGATCAGAGCCCGCAGAAGCAGTAGGCAAGCGCCTTCGTCTGCAGTCTGCCGTTCGAGGAAATCGCCTGGCCGAGGATTTCCAGGTCGCGGTCGGCCTGCGGTGCGACCTTCGCCAGCAGGCCGCGGGCGAGGTCGGAGCGGCCGAGCAGGGCGCGACCGCCACCGCTGGCGGCGAAGCCGCTGAACCAGCGTTCGAACGGGGTCAGTTCCTGTTCGACGTAGCGCACGTCGTAGGTGCCGGGCTTGTCGCCGAGCTTGGCGCGTTTGGCGGCGTCGTTGAGCGCGGCCTGCAGGCCGCCGAAGGCGTCGACGAGGCCGCGTTCCTTCGCCTGCGCGCCGGTCCAGACCCGGCCGCGGGCGACCGCGTCGATCGCGGCGACCGGCTTCCGGCGTGCTTCGGACACCTTGCCGGTGAAGTCGCGGTAGCCCTTCTCGATCACCGTCTGCATCACCTGCGTCGCTTCGGGCGAGAGCGGGCGGGTGACGTCGAACGCGCCGGCGATCGCGGTGGTGGCGACGCCGTCGGTGCGCACGCCGATCTTTTCCAGCGAGCGCGAGAAGGTCGGGACGATGCCGAAGATGCCGATCGAACCGGTGATCGTCGACGGATCGGCGTAGATGCGATCGGCGTTCATGCTGATCCAGTAGCCGCCGGAGGCGGCGACATCGCCCATCGACACCACCACCGGTTTGCCGGCCTTCTTCAGCGCGACGATCTCGCGACGGATCTGTTCGGAGGCGAACACTTCGCCGCCGGGCGAGTCCACGCGCAGCACCAGCGCCTTCACGCGGTCGTCGTCGCGGGCGTCGCGCAGCAGCGCGGCGGTGGATTCGCCGCCGACCCGGCCGGGCGGCTGGTCGCCGCCGGTGATCGTGCCCTCGGCCACCACCACCGCGACATGGCCCTTGTCGCCGAGGATCTGCGGCGCGCCGTTGAGATGGGCGAGGTAGTTGCCGAAGGAAATCTGGCGGAAGCCGCCCTGGGCGTTCTCGTCCGCGACGCCGCGCTTGGCCAGCAGCGCCTCGACTTCCTCCTGCGTCTTCAGGCCGTCGACCCACTTCTGCTGCAGCGCGTACTTCGCGAGATCGCCCTGCACCGCGGCGATGCCGGCGGGCAGGGTTTCGATGCTCGCCGCCAGTTTCGCGGCATCGAGCTTGCGCGCCTTGGCGACGTCGGCGAGGTAGCGCTGCCAGATGTCGTTCATCCAGAACAGGTCGCCTTCCTTCGATTCCGGCGAGGCGGCATCGAGCACGTAGGGTTCGGCCGCGGACTTGTACTCGCCGACCTTGAACAGATGCACGTCGACGCCGAGCTTGTCCTGCAGGCCTTCGCGGTAGTACTGGCGATAGCCGCTGAGGCCTTCCAGCACGATCCCGCCCATCGGATCGAGATAGATCTCGTTGGCCTGCGCGGCGAGCAGGTACTGGGCCTGACCGAAGCTTTCGCCGAAGACGACGATCTGCTTGCCGGAGGCGCGCAGCGCGGCGAGCGCGTCGGCGACCTCGCGGATCGCGGCGTAGCCGCCGAAGCTCATGCCGTCCACGCGCAGCAGCACGCGGTCGATGCGCTTGTCGGTCTTCGCCGCCTGCAGCACCTGCAGCAGGTCGCGCAGCTGGATCTCGCGTTCGCTGGTGTCGCCGAGCGCCTCGGCCAGCGCGCGGCTGGTGGGATCGATCGAATACTGCTCGACCAGCGTGCCTTCGGGCGCGATCACCAGCGTGCTGCGTTCCTCGACCGGCAGGACGCGTTCGCTCCCGGCGCCGAGGGCGGCCAGGAACAGGATCAGCAGGCCGAAGAACAGCAGGTTGAGGATCAACCGCCGGGTGAAATTCATCGCATCCCAGAGGCCGACGAGGATGCTGGCGATGGGGCCGCGATGGCGCGGTTCGTTCATGGGGAAGACTCTCCTTGGTGTTTCCGTGCGCAGTGTGCCGGGGGGCGCCCCTGCGGTCATCCGCCATCGGTCACTGCGACCGAATGCAGGGGATGCGCGTGTTCAGCCGCCGGCCGGGGGCAGACGGTGGTCGGACGGATGCAGGATGGGGATGCGCCGCGAGAGGCGCAAGAAGCGCAGGCCGAGCAGGGTGGCGGCCATGGTCAGGCCGGCGATGAGTCCGACCCACATGCCCTGCGGCCCGCCGGCCGGCACCCGGCCCTCCAGGCCCAGACCGAGCAGCGCCCCCAGCGGCATGCCGACCCCCCAGTAGGCCACCGCGGTCAGCAGCATCGGTACCCGGGTGTCCTTCAGCCCGCGCAGGGCGCCCATCGACAGGACCTGGATGCCGTCGGGGAACTGGAACGCGGCCGCCATCAGCAGCAGGGTCGAGGCCAGCGCGATGACCGTGGCGTCGGTGGCGTACAGCCCGGCGATCGCCTCATTGCCGAACAGCAGGGTCGCGCCGGTGACCAGTTGGGTGCAGAGCACCAGCGCGTAGCCCGCGAAGGCGGCCCGGCGCAGGCCGTCGCGGTCGCCGCGGCCGACCGCGTGGCCGACCCGGACCGTGGTCGCCTCGGCCAGCGCCATCGGCAGCATGAAGCACAGGCTGGCCACGTTGATCGCGATCTGGTGGGCGGCCGCGGGCACCGCGCCCAGGCGCCCGATGACCAGCGCGGTGGCCACGAACAGCCCGCCCTCCATCAGCCAGGAGAAACCGATCGGCAGCCCCAGCGCCAGCAGGTGGCGGATCGGTGCCCAGCGCGGCGGCTCGCGATGCGCGAACAGCCGCAGCGCGCGGAACCTGCGCGATCGGGCCAGATAGGCCGCCATCGCCAGCGCCTGCGCCCACATCGTCAGCGCCGAGGCCAGCCCCAGTCCGCCCGCGCCCAGCGCCGGCAGGCCGGCCAGACCGAAGGTCAGTGCATACCCGGTCGGGACCAGCAGGAGCAGCCCGCCGAAGCCCAGCAGCATGGTCGGCAGGGTGAAATGCAGGCCGTCGCAGAGATAGCGCATGCACAGGAACAGGGCCAGCGCCGGTGCGCCCCAGCGGATGCCGTGGACGAAGGCGGTGGCGCCGGGACGGATCTCCGCCGCGATCCCCATCGCCTCCAGCGCGAGCGGAATCACGCTGAGGAAGGTGAACATGCCGAGGCCGAGGAACAGCGCCAGCCACAGCGCCTGCCGGAACAGCGGACCGATCTCCTCGCGGCGGTCGGCGCCGTCGAGCTGCGAGACCGAAGCCGGCACCGCGATCAGGGTGCCCATCGGCACCAGCAGCGGCAGCCAGAACAACGCCGTGCCCACCGACACCGCGGCCAGGGTGGCGGTGCCGTGCCGGCCGGCGATCAGCGCATCGATCAGGCCGACCAGTCCGGTCGAGACGTGTCCGGCCATCAGTGGCGCGGCCAGCCGCGCGCTGGTGCGCAGCTCGTCGCGGAACCGCGGGGAGGGCGTGGGATCGTGGGTCATGACCTGCCGGGAAGGAAGCGCCGGCGCGGGAGGTCGCACTCGGGCTGATATCTTACTGCCCGGACGACCGCGCCCCGGGGAGCGCATGAACGAGCACGCGCCTTCCCGCTGCGACAATTGCGAAACCCCGCTGGTCGGCAACTACTGTCACGTCTGCGGCCAGCACGCGCACAACCCCCTGCGCAGCTTCGCGCACGCGGTCGAGGATGTGTTCGAGTCTTTCTGGCACCTCGACGGCCGCATCTTCCGCACCCTGCGCGACCTGCCGGTGCCCGGCCGGCTGGCGACGAACTATCTCGGCGGCCAGCGTGTCGCCTACCTGCCGCCGTTGCGCCTGTTCGTGATCCTGAGCCTGCTGACCTTCTTCGTGGGCAAGTTGACGTTGCACATCGACGTGCAGGCCTTGCCGGCGGAGGCCCGGGCCGCCGCCGCCGAGCGTGGCCCGAGCCAGACCATCGAGATCGATACCGCCGGCATCGACGCCGCGACCACGCCCGAAGCGGTGATGCGGGC
This sequence comes from Lysobacteraceae bacterium, assembly GCA_041919595.1. GTDB lineage: Bacteria > Pseudomonadota > Gammaproteobacteria > Xanthomonadales > Xanthomonadaceae > Lysobacter_I. The sequence goes on along the minus strand of JAYRTK010000227.1, from coordinate 333 downwards.
GCGCGACGAACAGCTTGCCGACATGCAGGAGGCGCGGCAGATGCCGGTGATCGGCAGCGTCTTCGATGCCTACCGCGCGGAGGCCGAGGCGCAGCTGCTGGCCAGCGCGCGCAGGCGCATGCAGGCCATCGGCGCGACGCCGGCGCAGATCGCCGCCGCCGGCGATCTCGCGACCGCGCGCCTGGGCAAGGCGCCGCCGCCGGTGCCGGATCCCTCGCAGGGCGCGCTGTCGGCGTGGTGGCGGGGCAAGCTCGATCGCATGCAGCGCAATGCCGACGACATCAAGCGCGATCCGAATACGATCATCCCGCTGTTCCTCGGCGCCCTGCCCGG
>JAYRTK010000226.1:4476-5821 GCA_041919595.1 Lysobacteraceae bacterium | reverse complement strand
ACGGCACCCGCTGCAGCGTGTGCTCGCGAATCTTATAGCCGATTTTCTCGTTCCGCAAATCGGCCGAAACCCGGAGACCTTGATTCATAAGGGTTTTCCGGACCTGTTCGACATATTCGGCCTGCGCATCGGTGATATTCATCACCACGGCCTGGATCGGGGCCAGCCAGGCGGGCAGCTGGCCGGCATGATGCTCGATCAGGATGCCGATGAAACGCTCCATCGAGCCGACGATGGCGCGGTGCAGCATGACCGGGTGCCGGCGCTGGCTGTGCTCGTCCACGTACTCGGCGCCGAGGCGGCCGGGCATCATGAAATCGACCTGCATCGTGCCCAGCTGCCAGGTCCGGCCGATGGCGTCCTTGAGGTGGTATTCGATCTTCGGGCCGTAGAAAGCACCCTCGCCCGGGAGTTCTTCCCAGGCCACCCCGGCCGAGCGCAGGGCCGAACGCAGGGCATCCTCGGCCTTGTCCCAGGTGGCGTCGTCGCCGAGGCGCGACTCGGGACGGAGGGCGATCTTGATCTGGATGTCCGAAAAGCCGAAGTGGCCGTAGACCTGCAGCGCCTGCTCGTGGAAAGCCTTCACCTCGGCTTCGATCTGGCCCTCGGTGCAGAAGATGTGGCCGTCGTCCTGGGTGAAGCCGCGGACCCGCAGGATGCCGTGCAGCGCGCCGGACGGCTCGTTGCGATGGCAGGCGCCGAACTCGCCGTAGCGGATCGGCAGGTCGCGGTAGCTGTGCAGGCCCTGGTTGAAGACCTGGACATGGCCCGGGCAGTTCATCGGCTTCAGCGCATAGGTGCGCTTCTCCGACTCGGTGAAGAACATGTTGTCCTTGTAGTTGTCCCAGTGGCCGGACTTCTGCCACAGGGACACGTCGAGGATCTGCGGACAGCGCACTTCCTGATAGCCGCTGTCGCGATAGACCCGGCGCATGAACTGCTCGACCACCTGCCACACGGCCCAGCCCTTCGGATGCCAGAAGATCAGGCCCGGGCCTTCCTCCTGCAGATGGAACAGATCCTGCGCCTTGGCGATCTTGCGGTGGTCGCGCTTCTCGGCCTCTTCCAACTGCGTCAGATAGGCCTTGAGATCCTTGTCGTTCAACCAGGCCGTGCCGTAGATGCGGCTGAGCATCTGATTGTTCGAATCACCGCGCCAGTAGGCGCCGGCGACCTTCATCAGCTTGAACGCGCGCAGCTTGTCGGTGCCGGGCACGTGCGGACCGCGGCAGAGGTCGGTGAATTCGCCCTGCGAATACAGCGACAGATCCTGATCGGCCGGAATGCTTTCGATGATCTCGGCCTTGTAGGCCTCGCCGATGCCCTTGAAGAACGCGACGGCATC
>JAYRTK010000226.1:0-4466 GCA_041919595.1 Lysobacteraceae bacterium | reverse complement strand
GACTTCACGCTGCGGCTGACCGCATGCGCTTCCTTCACGATCTTCTGCATCTCGGCCTCGATCGCCGGCAGATCTTCCGGCGTGAACGGGCGCTCGTAGGCGAAGTCGTAGTAGAAACCGTTGTCGATCACCGGGCCGATGGTGACCTGCGCGCCCGGAAACAGTCGCTGCACGGCCTGCGCCAGCAGGTGGGCGGTGGAATGGCGGAGGATGTCGAGCGCGTCGGGATGCTTGTCGGTGACGATCTCGAGCGCGGCGTCGCGGTCGATGCGGTAGCTGGTGTCGACGAGCTGGCCGTCGACCTTGCCGGCCAGCGCGGCCTTGGCCAGGCCGGCGCCGATGGAGGCGGCGACCTCGCCGACCGTGGGAGCGGAATCGAATTCGCGGCGGCTGCCGTCGGGGAGCGTGATGGCGATCATGGGGATGCGGGAGGTTGTCGATGGGGCACGCCGTGGCGCACCGTTGAAAAAGGAGGCAACAAAAAAGCGCCCCGAAGGCGCTTGCGCGTGGTCGCGGGCCTCGGGCGTTTCGATCAGGGGCGGATGGTAGTGCTCATGTCGCACGCTCGGCGCCGGTTTCCCGGGGCCACCTCGGTTCTGTCGCGGATGCGGCAAAGTTAGGCCCCGGTGGGGCGAAAGTCAACGAACACGGCTGGTTCCGACGCCCTGCGCCGCAGGCGGGGCGATGGTTCCCGCGGATCGACGACAGGCCCTACACTCGGACCTCTTCGGGAACCCGGCGGACGAGGGCCGACGATGGCGCAGAGCATCCACGACTTCCACGACGACCCGCGCAACGCGGACATCCGGATCTGGATCAACGGCGCGCTGAAACCGCGGGCCGAGGCCACGGTCTCGGTGTTCGACAGCGGCTTCGTGCTCGGCGACGGCGTCTGGGAGGGCTTGCGGGTGATCGGCGGCCATCCGGTGTTCCTCGACGAACACCTGGACCGCCTGTACGAGGGTGCGAAGGCGATCGCGCTGGACATCGGTCTGGACCGCGCGGCGTTGACCCGCGCGATCTACGCCACGCTCGACGCCAACGACATGCGCGACGGCGTCCACCTGCGACTGATGGTCTCGCGCGGCGTGAAGCGCACGCCCTACCAGGACCCGCGCGTCACCATCGGCCCGGCCACCGTCGTGATCATTCCCGAGTTCAAGGTCGCCAAACCCGAAACGCTCGCGACAGGCCTGAGGCTGTTCACCGTGCACGTGCGCCGCGGTTATCCCGACGTGCAGGACCCGAAGCTCAACAGCCACAGCAAGCTCAACTGCATCACCGCCTGCATCCAGGCCACCGAAGCCGGCGCCGATGAGGCGCTGATGCTGGATCCGCACGGGTTCGTCGCCACCTGCAATTCCACCCATTTCTTCATCGTGCGCAAGGGCGAGGTGTGGACATCCACCGGCGACTACTGCCTCGGCGGCATCACCCGCGCGAACGTGCTGCGCGCGTGCAGGGAAGCCGGAATTCCCTGCTTCGAGAAGAACTTCAGCCTGACCCAGGTGTACTCGGCCGACGAAGCGTTCACCACCGGCACGTTCGCGGGCCTGGCGCCGGTGCGCAGCATCGATGGCCGGATCATCGGCGATGAGCGCTCTTCACTGCCCGGTCCGATGACGACGCGACTGCAGGCGCTGTATCGCGACCTGATCGCACGCGACGTGGCCTTCCGCGCCGGTGTGCGTCTCGCATGACCCTGCGCATCGCGATGTGGAGCGGCCCGCGCAACATCTCCACGGCGATGATGCGCGCATGGGAAAACCGCGGCGATTGCGCGGTGAGCGACGAACCGCTGTACGCGGCGTATCTCGCCATGACCGGACTGGATCATCCGGGCCGCGACGCGGTGATCGCCGCCGGCGAAACCGACTGGCGACGCGCGGTGGATGCCCTGCTCGGGCCGGCGCCGGGCGACGCCGCACTCTGGTACCAGAAGCACATGAGCCATCACCTGCTGCCGGAGATGGATACCGACTGGGTGCTCGGACTGCGCAACGTGTTCCTGATCCGCGACCCCGTCGAAGTGGTCGCGTCGTATCTCAAATCGCGGGCGACGGTGGCCCCGGACGACATCGGTCTGCCGCAGCAGGGGCGTCTGTTCGATCTGCTGCGCGATCGGCTCGGCGAAACGCCGCCGGTGATCGATGCCGGGGATTTCCTGCGCGCACCCGAGGCGCATCTGCGGGCGCTGTGCGTGCGGCTCGGCGTTCCGTTCACGCCGCGGATGCTGTCGTGGCCGCCGGGACCGCGCGACAGCGATGGCGTGTGGGCGCCGTACTGGTACGACGCGGTCTGGAAATCCACCGGGTTCGAGCCCTGGCGGGCGCGGGAGGATCGCCTGGAAGGCCACGCGTTGTCCGTGGCCGAAGCCTGCCGACCGGTCTACGAGCGCCTGCGCGCGTTCCGCATCCGGGTCTGATCCGCGACGCGGTCCCGGGTCATTCCGGCGGCGGCAACATCACCGCGGCGGCGATGTGTCCGTCGGCGACGCGGAAGCGCCCTCGGATGCGCGCCTGCCCCGGTGGCGCGGCATGCGCGACCAGCACTTCGGCGACGAAGGCGCCCTCGCCCGCGCCGTCGCTCCCGTCCTCGCCCTCGAACGCGATCTCCACCTGATGGAAATCGAGGAACACGCGCTGTCGCGGGTAGATCGCCTTGTAGACCGCTTCCTTGACCGAAAAGACCAGGCGGCCACCGAGCGGTCGCAGCGCCATCGGCAGCGCGTCCAGCCGCGGGCGTTCGGCGTCGCGCAGGATCTGCGGCAACAGCGCGTCGTCGATCGGCAGCGCCGGTTCGACGTCCAGACCGAGGCCGGCGCTGTCGACGCCGGAAGCCACCGCGACCGCGCACAGGCTTTCGCAGTGGGTGATCGAACCGACGATGCCCGCGGGCCAGCACGGGACGCGATCGGCATCGGGCAGCAGGCGCTCGATCGCGATGCCGGCTTCGGCCAGCACCGCATGCGCGAGTTGTCGCCCGGCGGCGAATTCGCGCCGGCGCTTGTCGACCGCGCGCGCGATCTGCGCCTGCTCGTCGCGATGCAGGCGCGCCGGATCGGCCGCTGCCGGCGCCATTTCCGCCAGCCGCACGGTGGCCGGCAGCAACGGGCGGAACAGCGACGCGGTACGCGCGTCGTTCAGTGGCTCAGCATCCACCATGCGCCGGTTCCGATCGCCAGCACCAGCGCGGCGGCGGCGGTACCGAGGATGCGATCCTGCCGGCGCGCACGCGCCAGCGCCTCACCGTAGGGCATGGTCGTGTGCGAGACCATGGTGTAGATCGGCAGCCACGCCTTCGGCATCAACCGGTTGAGGGCGACATCGAGACGTTTGCGCGCGACGAACCAGGGCGAGCCGACCTTCTGCCGCAACTCGACGAAGTTCGCCTTCGACAGTTCCATCAGCACGTCGGTGTGCGGGCGCCGCGCCTGTTCGTAGGCGGCGAAGGCGGCGGCACGGTTGCCCGCCTGGTGCTTCAACGCCGACAGCAGCGCGGAGCAGTCCTCGAACGCCGAATTCATGCCCTGGCCGTAGAACGGGTACACCGCATGCGCCGCATCGCCCACCAGCACCATCCAGTCGGCGTACCGCCAGGGTGCGGTCCTGGTGGTCAGCAGCGCGCCGGTCGGCCGGCTCGTCCATTGCTCGACCAGTCCGGGCAGCATCGGCAGCAGATCGGGGAAGTATTTCTGGAACAGCGCGCGGATGTCGTCCGGCGTCTTCGTGCTCTCGAAACTGTCCTCGCCTTCATGCGGCAGGAACAGCGTCAGGGTGTGCGAACCGTCGCGGTTGGGATGCGAAACGAACAGCCCGTGCGACCGCGGCCAGACGTGCAGCGCGGTCTGATCGATCAGCGAGCGTCCATCCGGGCCTGCCGCGAGGGTCAGTTCCTTGTAGCCCCACTCCAGGTATTCGCGATGGAAGTCGGCGCGCAGGCCGCGCTGCATTTCCGGACGCGTGCGCGAGAACGCGCCGTCGGCGCAGATCACCCAGTCCGGCCTGACGCTCAGGGTCTCGCCGGCATGTTCGATCTGCAGCGCGCGCGCCTCCTTGTCGACAGCGGTCAGGCGATGCTCGAAATGCAGGCGCACCTGCGGGTGGCGCTCGGCGCGATCCAGCAGCAGGCGGATCAGTTCGCTGCGGTCGATCGAATACAGCACTTCGCCACGATTCTTGCCGTAGGGCTGGAAGCGGGTGCTGCCGTCGGGCGCATGGATCACGCGCCCGCGCATCACCACCGTCAGCGGCATGACCATTTCGATCAGACCGACCTCGGTGAGCGCCTGGATGCCGCGCTTGGACAGGCCGAGATTGATCGAGCGCCCGCCCTCGGCGCCTTCGCGGCGCGGATCGTCGCGACGTTCGTAGACGTCGACCCGATAACCACGCTCGGCCAGCGCCAATGCCAGCAGCGAGCCGGCGAGCCCGCCGCCGACGATGGCGACGCACTGCGCAGCACCG
>JAYRTK010000225.1:0-5867 GCA_041919595.1 Lysobacteraceae bacterium | reverse complement strand
GGTTCGCGGATGTCGGACTTCACCAGCCACCAGAAATGCAGGACCGCGAACACCGCGATCGCATACACCCATCGGTGCAACTGCCCCCAGCGTCGGCCCAGCCGGCGCATCCAGCCCCGGGTCGAGGTGATCGCCAGCGGCACCAGCAGGAGCCAGGCGGCGAATCCGATGGTGATGTACGGGCGCTTGGCGATTTCCTCGAACACCTGCAGCCAGTAGCCGCGCAGATCCAGCGCCAGATAGGCGGCGAAATGCAGGCTGGCGTAGGCGAAGGCGTACAGCCCGAGCATGCGCCGGAAGCGCAGCACGACCGCCTGTCCGCTGAGTTGGCGCAGCGGCGTGACCGCGAGCGTGATCAGCAGGAACCGCAGCGCCCAGATCCCGAGCCGATGTTCGATCTCGGCCACCGGATCCGCGCCCAGTGCATCGCTGCCGGTGCGGTACACGTCCAGGAACTGCCAGGCCAGGACCGCCAGCGGGGCCAGGCACAGCCCGTGGACCAGGGTCTTGGCGGCGATGAGGCGGGGGGAACGGTTGGGCATGGGGCGGCTTCAGCGGTCGTTGCAGCGCGTTGTCATCCCGAACCCGGCGTGATCGGGGAGAGGGATCTGCTGTTTGGATACGCAGGGAAAAAGCAGATGCTTCGCCTGCGGCGTCGGGACGACAACATCGGATGCGGTTCTTCAGAACCATTTCCTGAGGTCGAGGCCCTTGTACATGCCCGCCACCTGCGGCGCATAGCCGTTGAACATCCGGGTCGGAATGCGTTCGGCGAACAGTTTGCTGGCGGTGCCGCTGATCCTGCGTTCTGTCTTCTGGCTCCAGCGCGGGTGATCCACGTTCGGATTGACGTTGCTGAAGAAACCGTATTCCTCCGGCTGCAACTGGTTCCAGGCGGTCGGCGGCATCTTCTCGACGAAGCGGATCTCCACGATCGATTTGATGCTCTTGAACCCGTATTTCCACGGGACCACCAGCCGCACCGGCGCGCCGTTCTGCTGCGGCATCGGCTTGCCGTAGAGCCCGGTCGCGAGCAGGGTCAGCGGATGCATGGCCTCGTCGATGCGCAGCCCTTCGCGGTAGGGCCAGTCGATCGAGGCGTAGCGCACCCCGGGCATCTGTTCCGGATCGGCCAGACTGGTGAAGGCCACGTACTTCGCGTTCGCGGTCGGCTGGAACCGCTTCAGCACGGCGGCCAACGGTACGCCCAGCCAGGGGATCACCATCGACCAGCCCTCGACGCAGCGCAGCCGGTAGACGCGCTCCTCGGGCGTGAGGCCCTTCAGCAGATCGGCCAGTTCCAGCGTGCCCGGTTTGACGCACTCGCCGGTCACCGCGATCCGCCAGGGGCGCGTCCGCAGGGTCTTCGCCGCCTGCGAGGGGTCGGCCTTGCCGGTGCCGAATTCGTAGAAGTTGTTGTAGCTGGTGACGTCTTCGTAGCGGGTGCGCTCCTCGTCGGTGCGGAACCCGGACTTCAGCTGCGCCGGCGTGGCCGCGGACTTCGGCGGCGGCGGGGGCTCGGCCTCGGCGCAGCCCGAGAGCGCGAGGGCCGGCGAGGCGGCGAGCAGGCCGAGCAGCCGGCGTCGGTCCCGATAGACCGCCTCGTCGGTGATCTCGGCGGCGGGAATGCGCAGGGCATCGCGGAAGTCGGGGGGCAGGGACATGGGGGCTCCGGGGGCGGTGGTCCGCCTGAACATCGTGGCGGGTCGACTATAAGACGAAGGAAACGGGCATTTGGTTGCGCGTCCGCCGTCGAAGCCCCGGCAGGGCATGCGGACATGCCCGATCGGCATGCGCGGGACGCGCCCGGGGCCCCACAATCATGCTGCGGTGCGGCATACTCGGGGACCCACCCATGCCCATGGAAACCCCGATGTCGCGCGCCTTCAATTTCAGTGCCGGTCCCGCCACCCTGCCCGAGAGCGTCCTCCGCCAGGCCCAGGACGAGATGCTGGAGTGGCGTGATTCCGGCGCATCGATCGTCGAACACAGCCACCGCGGCCCGGAATTCATCCAGGTCGCCGCCGAGGCTGAAGCCGACCTCCGTACGCTGATGGCGATTCCGGACGATTACGCGGTGCTGTTCCTCGGGGGCGGCGCCACCACCCAGCAGGCGCTGATTCCGCTGAACTTCGCCGCGCCCGGCCAGACCGTCGACTATGTCGTCAGTGGCCACTGGAGCAAGACCGCGATCAAGCAGGCCAAGCCCTATGTCGCCGTGAACACGGTCGCCAGCAGCGAGGCCGGCGGTTTCCGCGACATTCCCGCGCGCGAGACCTGGCAGTTGTCGAAGGACGCCGCCTACGTCCACATCACCGCCAACGAGACCATCCACGGCGTCGAATTCCGCGATACGCCGGATGTCGGCGACGTGCCGCTGATCGCCGATTTCAGCTCCAGCATCGCCTCGGAGCCGGTCGACATCTCGAAGTACGCCGTGATCTACGCCGGCGCGCAGAAGAATCTCGGTCCGGTCGGCATCACCGTGGTGATCGTGCGTCGCGATCTGCTGGAGCGTGCCGGCCAGCCGCGCGCCGATATCTTCAACTACGCCTCGCACCTCAAGGGCGAGTCGATGCTCAACACGCCGCCGACCTGGAACTGGTACATGCTCGGCCTCAATGTGAAGTGGATGCTGGCCCAGGGCGGCGTCGCCGAGTTCGCGCGCCGCAGCGCGGAGAAATCGAAGCTGCTCTACGACGCCATCGACGGCTCCGGCGGCTATTACCGCAATGAAGTGGTCGCCGCGGTGCGCTCGCGGATGAACGTGCCGTTCTTCCTGCACGACGAGGCGCTGGACAAGCCGTTCCTGTCCGAGGCCAAGGCCGCCGGGCTGATCGCGCTGAAGGGGCACCGCGCCCTCGGTGGCATGCGCGCCTCGATCTACAACGCGATGTCGGTGGAAGGCGTCCGTGCGCTGGCCGACTTCATGCAGGATTTCAAGCAACGCCATGGCTGACAAACCCACGCGCAAGGGCACGGAGAAGCCCGTCGCGAAAAAGACCGCGAAGCCGGTCGTGGCTCCTTCGAGGAGGCCGAAGGCCGGCAAACGCGCGGCATTGCCCAAGGGCGCGGTCGAGATTCCGACCGATGCCCAGGGCAAGCCCGATCTGCTCGCGGTGCGCGCGCAGATCGACGGCATCGACCGCGAGATCCAGGCGCTGATCGCCGAACGCGCGCTGTGGGCGCATCAGGTCGGCAAGGCCAAGGGCAAGCTCGCCGCCGCGGTGGATTACTACCGCCCGGAGCGCGAAGCGCAGGTGCTGCGCCGGGTGGTCGATCGCAACGAAGGCCCGCTGTCCGACGAAGTGCTGGTGCGGTTGTATCGCGAGATCATGTCCGCCTGCCTCGCCCAGCAGGAACCGCTGCGCATCGGTTACCTCGGTCCGGAAGGCACGTTCTCGCAGCAGGCCGTCTACAAGCATTTCGGCCATTCGGCGATGGCGCTGCCATTGGCCACGGTCGAAGAGGTGTTCGACGACGTCGCCGCCGGACATGCCGATTTCGGCGTGGTGCCGGTGGAGAACTCGGGCACCGGCACCATCCAGTCCACCCTCGATCTGTTCCTCACCTCGCCGCTGATGATCTGCGGCGAGGTGGAACTGCGCGTGCACCAGTACCTGCTGTCGCGCACCGGCCACATCGAGGACATCGAGCGCGTCTACTCGCACGCGCTGTCGCTGGCGCAATGCAAGGCCTGGCTGCGGCAGAATCTGCCGAAGGTCGAGAAGCATGCGGTGGTCAGCAACGCCGAGGCCGCGCGCCGCGCGCGCAACGCCGACGACGCCGCGGCCATCGCCGGCGAGAACGCGGGCCACGCCTACGGCCTGAAGGTCGTGGCCGGTCCGATCGAGGATCGCGCCGACAACACCACGCGCTTCCTGGTGATCGGTCGCGCTTCGTTCCCGTCCTCGGGTCACGACCGCACCTCGCTGCTCGTGTTCATCCGCGACCAGCCCGGCGCGCTGTACCGGATCCTCGAACCGCTGGCGCGCCGCGCGATCAGCATGAACCGGATCGAGTCCCGGCCCGCGCACGGCAAGCTGTGGCAGTACGCGTTCTTCATCGACGTGGAAGGCCATGCCGAGGAATCGCCGCTGAAGGACGCATTGTCCGAAATCGACAAGTACGCGGGCGATGTGCGCGTGCTGGGCTCTTATCCGGTGGCGGTGCCGTAAGGTCGGATAGCGTAGGCTTGAACACCCTCTGTCATCCCGAATCCCCGGTTCCCACCGGGCGAGGGACCTGCGTCTTCCTCGATGCACCTCCACGGCAGATCCCTCGCTTCGCTCGGGATGACAACGGGCTCCGCAACGGGTTTTGCGACATCTGATTCCTGAACCAGGTCATCGGCAATTTTCAATGAAGCAGACCGATCACGCCTCCGAAGCCTTTTTCTCCCCGCTTGCCCAACCCGGCATCCAGCGCTTGCGCGCCTACGATCCCGGGCACGATCTGGTCGCGTTCCGGCGTCGGTTCGAAGGCCGGCACCTGATCGAGCTGGGCTCGAACGAGAATCCCTACGGCCCCAGCGCACGGGCGAAGGAAGCGGTGCTCGGCACGATCCACGACAGCTATCGCTATCCCGATCCGCTCGGCGGCGATCTCAAGCGCGCGCTCGCCGCGAAACATGATGTCGACGTCGCCTCGATCCTGCTCGGCAACGGCTCGCATGAGCTGCTGATGCAGTTCGCGCAGGTGTTCGCGGGTCCCGATGCCGATGTCGTCGTTTCGCAGCACGGCTTCGCGGTCTACGCCATCGCCGCGCAGGCCGCCGGGGCGACGCTGCGGGTCGCGCCCTGCCATCCCGACGATCATGCGATGCCGCGCGGACACGATCTCGACGCCATCGCGGCGACGATCACCGCGACCACGCGTCTGGTCCATCTCGCCAATCCGAACAATCCGACCGGCACCTGGTATGACGCCGACGAGTTCGCCGCGTTCATGGCCGGGGTGCCACGGGACGTGATCGTGGTCGTCGACGAAGCCTACGCCGAATTCGTCGATGCGCCGGCGTGGGCTTCCGCGCTCACGCTGGCGTCGCGCCATCCCAATCTCGTCGTCACCCGCACCTTCAGCAAGGCCCATGCGCTCGCGGGCCTGTGCGTGGGTTTCGCGATCGGCCATCCCGGCCTGATCGCGGTGATGGAGCGGGTCCGCGAGAGCTTCAACGTCAACAGTGCGGGACTCGCCGCTGCGGAAGCCGCGCTCGGCGACGACGCACACCTGCAATGGGTCGTCGCCCGCAACGCCGAGCAGCGCGCGCGACTCGCCGAGGCCCTGCGGGCTCGCGGCCTGCGGGTGTTTCCGTCGCAGACCAACTTCCTGCTGGTGCAGTTTTCGGCGCCGGGCGACGCGACGCGGGTCGCGGCCATCGATGCCGCGCTGATCGAACGCGGCATCGTGCTGCGGCCGATGGGCGGTTACGGCCTCGGCCACTGCCTGCGCATCACCGTCGGCGATCCCGACGCCAACCGCCGGCTGCTGGCCGCGCTCGACGAGGTGTTGGCATGAGCGGCGGTGCGCGCAGGGACTGGATCGCGGGGCCGGGCCGGCCGCTGGGCGGGCGCATCCGCGTGCCCGGCGACAAGTCGGTCTCGCATCGCGCGATCATGCTCGCCTCGCTGGCCGATGGCGTGTCGCGCATCGATGGATTTCTCGAAGGCGAGGACACCCGGGCCACCGCCGCGGTGTTCCAGCAGCTCGGCGTGAAGATCGACGCGCCATCGCCGCAGAGCCGCATCGTGCATGGTGTCGGCCTGCGCGGACTGCGCCCCGGCACCGAAGCGCTGGACTGCGGCAACGCCGGCACCGGCATGCGTCTGCTGGCGGGCGTGCTCGCCGGGCAGGCCTTCGACAGCAGG
>JAYRTK010000224.1:0-5872 GCA_041919595.1 Lysobacteraceae bacterium | reverse complement strand
TACATCGCGGCGTATCACGATCTCACCCCGGGCTACGAGCGCAGCTTCGTCAGCCGCACCATCGCCTTCTACAACGACGAGCTGTACCTGCGCGGCAAGGACGGCAAGCTGACGAAGATCGACGTGCCCAACTCGGCCAACAAGTCGGTGCACAACCAGTGGATGACGCTCGAACTGCGCGAGCCGTGGAAGCTGAAGGATCGCGAATACGTCGCCGGTGCGCTGCTGGCGATCGATTTCGACAAGTTCATGGCTGGCAGCCGCGATTTCGACGTGGTGTTCACGCCGGACGAGCACACCTCCCTGTCCGGCCACGCCTGGACCAAGAGCCATCTGGTGCTCACCCTGCTCAACGACGTGAAGAGCAAGATCCGGATCCTGACCCCGCTCGGCGAAGGCGGCTGGAAGCAGATGCTGCTGTCCGGCGCGCCGTCGGTGGGCACCGTCGGCGTCAGCCCGGTCGACGCCGACAACAGCGATGCGCTGTGGATGACCACCAGCGACTTCCTCACCCCGACCGCGCTGTCGCTGGTGGAGATCGGCAAACAGCCGGAGAAACTGAAGTCGATGCCGGCGTTCTTCGATGCCGAAGGCCTGATCACGGAGCAGAACTTCGCCACCTCCAAGGACGGCACGAAGGTCCCGTACTTCATCGTCCGTCCGAAGCACATGACGATGGACGGCAGCACGCCGACCCTGCTCTGGGGCTACGGCGGTTTCGAGGTGTCGTACACCGCCACCTACAACTCGATGGCCGGTCGCGGCTGGCTGCAGCAGGGCGGCGTGTTCGTGCTCGCCAACATCCGCGGCGGCGGCGAATACGGCCCCGCGTGGCATCAGGCCGCGCTCAAGGCCAACCGCCACAAGGCCTACGAGGACTTCGCCGCGGTCGCGCAGGACCTGTTCGCGCGGAAGATCACCTCGCCGCAGCGTCTCGGCGCCCAGGGCGGCAGCAACGGCGGCCTGCTGATGGGCAACATGATCACCCAGTATCCGCAGTTGTTCGGCGCGATCGTCTGCCAGGTGCCGCTGCTCGACATGAAGCGCTACAGCCACCTGCTGGCCGGCGCCTCGTGGATGGCCGAATACGGCGACCCGGACACCAAGGACTGGGACTTCATCAAGACCTTCTCGCCCTATCACCTGCTGAGCGACGGCGCGAAGTACCCGCCGGTGCTGTTCACCACCTCGACCCGCGACGACCGTGTCCACCCGGGTCACGCCCGCAAGATGATGGCGAAGATGGAAGCGATGGGTGCCGATGTGCGCTACTACGAGAACATCGAGGGCGGCCACGGCGGCGCGGCCAACAACCAGCAGGAAGCGCACATGCGCGCGTTGGCCTACACCTTCCTGTGGCAGCAGTTGTCGAAGTGACATGCCGTCGAAGTGATGCGTAGGGCGGGCGAGAGCCCGCCATCGCGATGCCCCAAAAGCGATGCGGGAACGCCCCGGCTCCTGCGGGCCGACGGACATGCGTTCTCGCGGGTATTGGATGGCCTTCGGGAAAGCCATGAATCGTTTCCGCGCTGGAGCGCGGGTAACTTTCTTTGGCGCAAAGAAAGTCACCAAAGAAACACTCAGATCCACGTCAAATCTGCCGACTGTACGGTGGTCGGGATTTTTCGATGAGGCTTCCGTGCCTCATCGAAAAACGGCGCACGTCCTGTGCGCCGCCCTCCGGGTCTACGGTTGTCGTCAGAACCCGCCACCCGCGTCCAGCCACGCCTGTTCTTCCGGCGTGTTCTCGCGGGCGAGGGCGCGGTTGCGATGCGGAAAGCGTCCGAAGCGGCGGATGACGTCGCGATGCGCTTCGGCGTACTTCAGATAATTCGTGTCGCTCATGCCGGTGACAAGGACGACGCAGCGATCCTGGTCGACGAGGTCTTCGGAATGTTCGAACGGAAGATAGAAGAACACCCGCAGCGCGGGGTCGACGCGCAGGTCGTGGCCGGCGGCGATCGCGCGATCCGCGTATGCGCGCGCCAGCGGGTCGGTCGCGAACGCATGCGCGCTGTCGCGGAAAACATTCCGCGGCACCTGATCGAGCAGCAGGATCAGCGCGAGCGCGCCGTCGGCATCGTCGAGTAGCGGTTCATGCTCGCGACGCGCGGCAGCGAAATGGGCGTCGAGGAAACGATCACGCAACGCCGTGTCGAAGGCGTCGTCTTTCGCGAACCATTTCGCCGGGCCGGCGTCGCGCCAGAAGGCGATGATGTCGATGACCTGGATCATGTCCCGATGCTCCTAGGCGTTTACGGGCTGGCGTGTCCTGTCGAAGGGGCCGATCCGTCGGACGGCCGTTGCGCTCCGGGCCCGACATCTGTGGCACGAGGGATTGAACAAGCGCGGGCCTGAAGGCCCTCCTGCGACAGCGCTGGCGGGTGCTTCATTCGTCGAATCGCAGATGCCGCACCGATTTGCCGTGCCGGCGGATCAGTTTCAGCGCCTCGATGCCGATGGTGATGTGGCGTTGGACGAATTCGGCGCTGACCTTGGCGTCGCTGGCTTCGGTCTTCACGCCTTCGGGGATCATCGGCTGGTCGCTGACCAGGAGCAGGGCGCCGCAGGGGATGCGGTTGGCGAAGCCGGCGGCGAAGACGGTGGCGGTTTCCATGTCGATCGCCATGCAGCGCATCGCGCGCAGTTTGTCCTTGAAGGCGTCGTCGTGTTCCCAGACCCGGCGGTTGGTGGTGTAGACGGTGCCGGTCCAGTAGTCGTGGTCGAGATCGCGGATCATGGTCGAGACCGCGCGCTGCAGGGCGAACGCGGGCAGCGCGGGGACTTCCGGCGGCAGGTAGTCGTTGCTGGTGCCTTCGCCGCGGATCGCCGCGATCGGCAGGATCAGATCGCCGAGCTGGTTCTTCCTCTTCAGGCCGCCGCACTTGCCGAGGAACAGCACGGCGTCGGGCATGATCGCGGACAGCAGGTCCATGAGGGTCGCCGCGTTCGGGCTGCCCATGCCGAAGTTGATCATGGTGATGCCGTCGGCGGTGGCGCTGGGCATCGGGCGGTCGCGGCCGCGGACTTCGGCGCCGGTCATGCCGGCGAACAGATCGAGGTAGCCGCCGAAATTGGTGAGCAGGATGTGCTGGCCGAACTCGGTCAGCGGGACGCCGGTGTAGCGGGGCAGCCAGTTTTCGACGATGTCTTGTTTGTCTTTCATTCTTGTTCTTCTCCGGGTATGCGGACCCTGCCGGCATGCGTTGCCGCCGGTGGTGCGGACGTTGGGGGAGGCGGGTCCTGCCGCATTTTGTCATGCACCATGACCTTGGTCATGGTTGGCACCGCGGCGAGGGCGGGCTAGGGTGGCGTTCGCCCGAAGGGGGCCTCGCCGGGGATCTCGTCTCATGCATCGAACAGTCTTGACCGCGCTGGCCGCGACGCTGCTGCCGGCCCTCGTGCTGGCGCCGGCGCGCGCCGCCGACGCTCCGGAGGCGAAGCCGGCGGTGTCGCGTTTCGCCCAGGATCCGTATCCCAGCACCTATCGCCCGATCGCGTCGCCGCCGGTGCTGATCCAGGGCGCGACCGTGCTCACCGGGACGGGAACCCGGCTCGACGGGGCCGACGTGCTGATGCGCGACGGCAAGATCGTGGCGGTCGGTGCCGGTCTCGATGCGCCTGCCGATGCGATCCGGGTCGATGGACGTGGCAAGTGGGTGACGCCGGGCCTGATCGACGTGCATTCGCATCTCGGCGTGTATCCCAGCCCGGGCGTGAGCGCGCATTCGGACGGCAACGAGGCGACCTCGCCGACCACGCCCAACGTGTGGGCCGAGCATTCGCTGTGGCCGCAGGATCCGGGCTTCACCACCGCGCTGGCGGGCGGCGTGACCTCGATGCAGATCCTGCCCGGTTCGGCGAATCTGGTCGGCGGCCGCGGGGTCACGGTGAAGAACGTGCCGGCCACGACCTATCAGGGCATGAAATTCCCGGGTGCGCCCTGGGGCCTGAAGATGGCCTGCGGCGAGAATCCCAAGCGGGTCTATGGTCAGCGCGGCGGTCCGTCCACGCGCATGGGCAACGTCGCGGGCTATCGCGCGGCGTTCATCGACGCCACCGAATACCTGAAGAAGAACCGGCCCAAGACCGCGGCGCCGAAGCGCTGGTGGCAAAGCGGGGCCGCGCAGGACAGCAACAACGACAGCGGCGGCAAGCGCGATCTGAAGATGGATACGCTGGCCGGCGCGATCAACGGCGACATCCTCGTCCACATCCACTGCTATCGCGCCGACGAGATGGCGATCATGTTGGACCTGGCGAAGGAGTTCAAATTCCGGATCGCCGCGTTCCATCACGGCACCGAGGCCTACAAGCTGGCCGACCGTCTCGGGCAGGAAGGCGTGTGCGGCGCGCTGTGGGCCGATTGGTGGGGCTTCAAGATGGAAGCGTTCGACGGCATCCAGGAGAACATCCTGATCGTCGACCGCGCGAAGAACGGTTGCGCGATCGTGCATTCGGATTCGCCGGAGGGCATCCAGCGGTTGAATCAGGAAGCCGCGAAGGTGATGGCGCAGGGCACGCGGATCGGCATCGAGGTGCCGCCGGAGCGCGCGGTGCGCTGGATCACCGCCAATCCCGCGAAGGCGCTGGGCGTGCTCGACCGCACCGGCACGCTCGAAGCGGGCAAGATGGCCGACGTGGTGCTGTGGAACGGCAATCCCTTCAGCGTGTACGCGAAGGCCGACCAGGTCTACGTCGACGGCGCGCGCGTCTACGACCGCAGCGACCGCTCGCGCCAACCGGTGTCCGATTTCCTGCTCGGTCAACGCGTCGAAGGGGGTGTGCGATGAGCCGCCTGCCGAAGATCGCGCTCGCCGCGGCGCTGGCCACCGGTCTGGCGCTCGGCGCGAGCGCCGACGCGTCCGCGCAGAGCGTCCTCATCCGCAACGCGACCGTGCATACCGCCGGTGCGCAGGGCACGTTGAACGACACCGACGTGCTGGTGCGCGACGGCACCATCGCCGCGATCGGAAAGCACCTCTCCGCGGCCGGGGTGGAGACCGTCGACGCGCAGGGCCGACCGCTGACGCCGGCGCTGTTCGGCGGCATCACCGCGATGGGACTGCAGGAGCTGTCGCTCGGTGACGACACCAACGACGACGCGCTCGCGCTCGGTGATCCGAAGGAGATGGTGGTCCGGCCCGAGTTCGACGTGACCCTGGCCTACAACCCGGCCTCGGTGCTGGTGCCGGTGGCGCGGGTGGAAGGCATCGGCTTCACCATGCTCGGTGCCGAGAGCGTCTCCGGTGGCTCGATTATCGGCGGACAGGGCGGCATGGTCCGTCTGGACGGCAGCCCCGATCCGATCGGTCCGCGCGCGCTGTTCATCGAGCTGGGCAGCGATGGCGCCGGCCTGACCGGCAAATCGCGCGCCGCGCAGTGGATGATCCTCGATCAGCTGGTCGACGAGGCCCGCGGCCGGATCGGCGCGGATTCCGGCTTCGCCCTGCTCACGCCCGCCGGGCGCCAGATCTTTGCCCGCTATCTCGACGGCGGTGGCCGGGTGGTGGTGGCGGTGCATCGCGCCGCCGACATCCGCCAGTTGCTGCGCTGGTCGCAGCGCAACAATCTGCGCATCGCCATCCTCGGCGGTACCGAGGCGTGGATGGTCGCACCGCAGTTGGCGGCGGCGAAGGTGCCGGTGTTCCTCGACCCGCTGGCGAACCTGCCCGACGATTTCGATCGCATCGGCGCTTCGCTGGAGAACGCCGCGCGGCTGCGGGCCGCCGGCGTGCCGGTGAGCTTCAGCCAGTTCGACGACGCCTCGCACTACGCGCGCAAGATCCGTCAGGCCGCCGGCAACGCGGTGGCCAACGGGATGCCCTGGGAAGACGCCCTCGCCGGTCTGACCCGGGTCCCGGCCGAAACC
>JAYRTK010000223.1:0-5931 GCA_041919595.1 Lysobacteraceae bacterium | reverse complement strand
TGG
The DNA here is from genome assembly GCA_041919595.1 of Lysobacteraceae bacterium. Taxonomy (GTDB): domain Bacteria; phylum Pseudomonadota; class Gammaproteobacteria; order Xanthomonadales; family Xanthomonadaceae; genus Lysobacter_I. Next base: position 5,928 of record JAYRTK010000223.1, on the reverse strand, counting down.
TTGCGACGGACGACCGCGGTTTGAGGGAACGCACCGACAGCCCCTTGATTGACACCACCACCACGCCTTCCTCGGTGGCGATGTCGATGTCGAACTTGCGGATGCCGTCCCTGGCGGATCCCGGGCGCACGCTTTCGACCGCATGCGCGAAGCAGTCCATCGGCGCGGCGCCGTGGATCGCGATCTCGTCGATGGCGAACGGAATGAACGCCCCGTCGCCGGCACCGGCGACGGCGTCGCCATCCGCGAAGCCGGAAATGGTCTGCAGCGCGCCGTCGATCAGGCTGGGATGCAGACCGAATTCGCCATCATCGCCGCATGGCGCGAGCGACAATCTGGCGAGGACGAAACCTTCGCCCGCATGCAGGACCTGGATCGTGCGGAAGGTCGGACCGTAGTCGATCCCGGAGCGCTCGAAGCGTGCGTAGCAGTCGTCGCCGGCGATCCGGCGCGTGCCCTGCCGCATCAGCGCGGCGATCGGCACCCGGCGGTCGGCCTCGGGCCCGGCATGCTGCGGGCCGCACTCCAGCACACCCTCGCAATGCACGACCGGCCCCTGGACGGGATCGTGCGAGGCGATGGTGTACAGGACCTCGCCGGCCTCGATGCGCAGCGTGGTGATCGCGACCTGGACGGGATCGACGAAGGCCAGCGGACGCACGAACACCACGTCGCGCAACCGCCGGACCTCGGACATGGTCGCGAGGCTGCCCGCGGCGCGCGCGATTTCGAGCCACGCGCTGCCGGGCAGGAGCGGCTCGCGATGGACGCGGTGGTCCTGCGCGTAGAACGCATCGCGCGACAGGATCGACGTGTAGCGGGTATCCCACAGATTCGACGCGTTGTGGGAAATCAGCGGATGTAGTTGCAGCGCGGAGGCCGGGAAGGCCGCCGCCGATGCGCGTGCCGGGGCGGCGGACGGCCAGTATCGGGTCCGGGCGAAGGGATACGTGGGGAGCATGCCCGAAGGCAGCCGGCGGGCGACGGAGGGAAGCTGCCGCCAGGGCACATCCGATCCTGCGGCCCAAGCCCGGGCAATTCCATGCAGGTCCCTCGCCTGCACCTGCGCCATCAACATCCCGTCGTCCTGCCTGGGAATTCCGTCGTCCGTGCGATCCGCACCCTTGCCGCCACGATACACGCCGGATGCTTCGCCCTTCAACCACGATTCGAGGCGTTCGGCAAGCTCGGCCGCGGTCGACGCGACCACCGCGATCCGCTCCACCATCGGCTCGCGGCCGATCTGCAGCATCCGCGCGATTTCCGGAAGCTCCAGATCCGAGTCTGCGCGACGCAGACGACCTGCCCAGGCCTCGGCATAGGCGCGCAGGCGGTCTTCCGACCGCGCCGAAAGCACGAACAGCTCCTCCGTGGACGCGCGCGCGGACGGGACCGCCTCCGCCGCCACGTATTCCTCCAGCACCAGACAGGCACTGACGCCACCGGCGCCGAAGGCGTTGATCAGCGCGCGCCGGGACCGGCCGGGCGCGACCTCCCAGGCTTCGGCCTGCTGCAGCATCCGGAACGGCGTGCGTTCGAAGGCGATGTCCGGGTTGACCGGCTCGGCGTGGATCGACGGCACGAACCGGCGATGGCGCATCTGCAGCAGCACCTTGGTCACCCCGAGCACGCCCGCGGCCGATTCGGTGTGGCCGATGTTCGCCTTGATCGAACCCAGCACGCAGGACTGCGCGGCGGTCGTCCCGAACGCCTGCGACAGCGCGCGCACTTCCAGGCTGTCGCCCAGTTGCGTGCCCGTGCCGTGGCCTTCGACGTAACCGATGCTGTCGGCGCCGATGTCGGCCCGGCGCAGGACCGCTTCGATCAACGCGGTCTGCGCACCCGGATTCGGCGCGGAATAGCCGTTCGAACGCCCGCTGTGGTCGTAACCGCTGGCCAGGATCACGCCATGGATGCGGTCGCCGTCGCGGGTCGCCTGCGCCAGCGTCTTCAGGATCAGGCTGCCGACGCCCTCGCCGGGGACGAAGCCATCGTCGCCGGCCCCGTAGCTGCGGCAGCGACCGTGTTCGGCCAGCATGCGGCGCTGGCACAGGCCGTGATACTTCGCCGGATGCAGGTAGAGATTCACGCCTCCGGCCACCGCCACGCGGCATTCGGCGCGACGCAGGCTTTCGCAGGCCAGGTGGATCGCGACCAGCGACGAGGAGCATGCGGTGTCGACCGGCAGGCTCGGGCCCTGCAGATCGAGGACGTAGGACACCCGGTTGGCGATCGACCAGGGCAACGAACTGAGCGACGGTTCCCCGCCGTCCTGCCAGCGCTCCGCGTCCAGCAGGTGATAGGTGTTGCTGGTGACACCGACGAACACGCCGACATCGGTACTTTTGCCCTTGGGATAGCGCCGGCGCAGTTCGTCGCGGGTGAGGCCGGCGTCTTCCATCGCGGCCCAGACCGACTGCAGGAACAGACGCTCCTGCGGATCGATGCTGAGCGCCTCGGTGTCGCCGATCCGGAAGAACGCCGCGTCGAAGGCGTCATGGTCGTCGAGGAACGCACCCCATTTGCAGTAGATCCGGCCGTGGTCGGCGTTCGCCGGATCCGGATCGTGGAACGCCTCCGCATCCCAGCGGTTCGCCGGCACGACATCGATCAGATCGTGCCCCAGACGCAGATGCTCCCAGAGCGCATCCAGATCGGCCGAGCGCGGATAACGGCCGTGCAGACCGACGATCGCGATCGGTTCGACCACCTCGCCGGCAGACGTGTCCGCGACGCGCGCGTCGGGCTGCGAGCGCTCGGGCGCGCGGGTTTCCGCGATCGCGACCGGCAGGGCCGCTTCGCGCACCGCCGCGACCGGTTCGGCCTGCGTCTGCGCCGGCACCGCCAGCAGGGTCGACAGCGGTCCCGGCACTTCGCGGACCAGATGACCCGCGAGTTCGACGACGGTGGAATACTCGTAGAACAGCGTCTTCGGCAGCGGACCCAGATCCGCCATCAGGCGATCGTTGAGCCGGCCGACCATCATCGAATCGATGCCGAACGCATCGAAGCGTTCGTTCGGATCGACACGCGCAGGATCGAGCCGGATCTCCTCGCCGATCTTCTGCCGCAGATAGACCTGGGTCAGCGCCACGAGGTCGGCGGCGGCCGGTACAGCGGTCGACGCGGATGCCGGCGCGGCGGCGACGTCCCGGCCCTGCGGGTCGGTCATCGTCTGCAGCGCGGCGGCGATCCGGTCCGGATCGCCGTGCAGCACCATCGTCTGGGTCTCGCCTGCGGCGAGAATCCGCGTCCAGGCGTCGAGCCCGGCCGCGGTCGGCAACGGCCACAGACCGGCGCCCGCGGACGCCGCGACGACATCGTCGTGTGGACGCATGCCGTCGGTGGCCCACAGCGGCCAATCGATCGACACGGTCCGCCCGCGACGGCGCCCCTGCGCGACCTGCGCGTTGCGCGCATGGGCGAAGGCATCGAGGAAATGGTTGGCGTAGGCGTAGTCGGTCTGCCCGGCATTGCCCACCGCGCCCGCCACCGATGCGAACACCGCGAACAGATCGAGCGCGTCGTCGCGGGTGGCGCGATCCAGATGCACCGCCCCCAGGATCTTCGGCGCGAACACCGCGGCGCGATCGGCGCGCGATTTCTTCAGCAGATAGGCATCGCGATGGATGCCCGCCGCGTGCAGCACGCCGTCCAGCCGGCCGAACCGCTGCCGGGCTTCGCGCACGGCCGCGTCGGCCTGCGCCGCATCGGCGACCTCCGCCTGCACGTAGATCGCCTCGCCGCCCAGCGCGCGCAGCGCGTCGAGACGGGCTTCGATCTCCGCGCCGTGCGGCGAGCGCCCGAGCAGCACGAGGCGCGCCTGATGGTCGCGGGCGAGGGATTCGGCGAACAGCCGGCCGAGCGCGCCCATGCCACCCGAGATCAGATAGACGCCATGCCGCTTGAGCACGATCTGCGCGCCGGCGCGATTCGAGGTCTGCGCGGCCCAGCGCCGCCGCTCGCGGCGCGCGCGACCGTCCTCCGCGACGATCCGCAGCACGTCGCTGCGCCATGCGGCATCGGCCAGCTCGGCGACGACCAGATCGATCTCGTCGACCAGCGCGGACGCGGCATCGACGATCTCGACGACGCGGCTGCGGAACTGCGGATTCTCGCGCTGCAGGCTGGCATGGAAGCCGCCGAGCGCGACGCCGGTCGCCCGCGCCGCGGCATCGGCCCCGGACACCAGCGAGAGGAACCGCGTTTCGCCACCGTGACGATGCGCGATCAGGGCCTTCGCCAGCGCGGCCGGAAAATGTCCGTCGATGTCGAGGGCGTGCAGGAATGCGGCGGGGGCTTCGTCGCGATCGGCGGTCGCGGCATGACGCTGCACGATCACGCGCGGCATGCGTCCCTGCGCCTGCAGGGTCTCGACCAGACGGTCGGCATCGTCCTCGCAGCCCGGATCCACCACGATGTGGTCGGGCGTACGCACGTCGAACGCGGTTCCGGCCGACACCCGCACCAGCGGCGCGCCGCCCAGACGCGCGGACAGGGCCTGCGTCCATTCCGGCGTGGCGCCGATCACCAGGACCGGCAACATCGCGTTCGTCGCCCCGGCCTGCGCGGGCGGCAGCGGCTGCGCCGTCCAGTCCGGACGGTACAGCAGCGTGTCCGCCGACACCCGTGACGGCGCCGCGGCGGACGCGGAACGCGCCGGCACGGGGGCCTGCATCGGGGCCTGCATCGGGGCCTGAAGCGCGGACAGAGCGCCACCGATCCAGTAGCGCTCGCGCGCGAAGGGATAGGTCGGCAGGCGCGCCCGCTTCGACGGCCGCGCCGTCGAGCGCGGGGTCCAGTCGACTTCCGCGCCCGCGACCCACAGGCGCGCCAGCGCGCGCCAGTCTTCGCGATCGAGCAGTTCGCCCAGGAAGGTCTGGCCGGCATCGCCCGGGATGAGACCACCGGCACCGGCATCGACGACCCGACCGACGAGGCAGTCCTCGACCCCGGACGCGCGCAGCGCGCCGGCGGCCATCGACTGGGCCGACGCCCAGCGCGAGAGTTTGTCGCGCAGCTCCGCACGGCTGTTGGCGAGCACCGCCAACCGCACCGGCAGCGCCGTTCTGCCGATGCGCGAGGTGTAGGCGATGTCGCGCAGCGACTCGGCCCCATCCCGTGCCAGGAACTCGGCCATGCGCACCGCATAACGCGTCAGCCCGGCTTCGTCGCGGGCCGACAGCAGGAACAGCTCCGGCACAGTGCCCGCGTCATCGTCGACCGACACGTGCGCCGTCGCGTCCTGCGGATATTCGGCGAGGATCACGTGCGCGTTCGCACCGCCGGCGCCGAACGCGCTGACCGCCGCACGCCGCGGCTGACCGTCGCGGCGCGGCCACGGCGCGAGCTGCGTCTGCACCCGGAACGGCGACGACGCGAAATCGATGTGCGGATTCGGTGGTTCCGCGTGCAGCGACGGCACCAGTTCGCCGTGGCGGAGCTGCAGCAACGTCTTGGTGATGGCGGCGATGCCCGCCGCGGCTTCGAGATGGCCGATGTTCGACTTGACCGAGCCGATCGCGCAGAACGCGGTGTCGTCGGTGTATTCGGCGAACGCCTGGCGCAGTCCGGCCAGTTCGATCGGATCGCCCAGCGACGTGCCGGTGCCGTGGGTTTCGATGTAGCCCAGGCTGCGCGGATCGATGTCCGCGGCCTTCAGCGCATCCCGGATCAGCGACGCCTGCGCGACCGGATTGGGCACGGTGTAACCGTGGGTCTTGCCGCCATGGTTCAGCGCGCTGGCCTCGAGGATGGCGTCGATGTGGTCGCCATCGCGCAGCGCATCGTCCAGCGGCTTGAGCAGCACCGCGCCCACGCCTTCGCCCGGGACGTAGCCGTCGCCGCCGGCGCCGAAGCTGCGGCAGCGACCATCGCTCGACATGAAGTTTCCCTGGCTCAGGTTCAGATATTTCTGCGGATGCAGCG
>JAYRTK010000222.1:0-5958 GCA_041919595.1 Lysobacteraceae bacterium | reverse complement strand
GCGCTTCCCGGAACTGCATGCGACCTGCGTCGATCTCAACGCGGCACAGCTGGCGGCGGCGAAACGGAATCTCGGCGGCATGCCGTGGCTCGACGGCCGCTACATCCTGCAGCACGCCGACGCCACCGACCTGCCGTTCGAGGCGCGCAGTTTCGATGCCGCGTTCCTGTGCTGGGTGCTGGAACACGTGCCGGCGCCGGCACGGGTGCTGAACGAGGTCCGCCGCGTGCTCTCGCCCGGCGCGCCGGTCTACATCACCGAAGTGATGAACGCCTCGTTCCTGCTCGATCCGTATTCGCCGAACGTGTGGAAATACTGGATGGCGTTCAACGATTTCCAGCACGAAAGCGGCGGCGACCCGTTCGTCGGCGCGAAGCTCGGCAATCTGCTGCTGGCCGGTGGTTTCCGCGACGTGACCACCGAGATCAAGACCTTCCACTTCGACAACCGCGAACCGGCCCGGCGCAGGACCATGATCGCGTTCTGGGAAGAACTGCTGCTGTCGGCCGCCGATCAGCTGATCGCCGCCGGCCGCGTCACCGCCGAAGTGGTCGACGGCATGCGCCGCGAGATGCGCGACGTGCAGAACGACCCGAACGCGGTGTTCTTCTACGCCTTCGTGCAGGCACGGGCAGTGGTGTACTGAACGCGCCGCCATCCGCGCACCTCGCCCCGTGAACGGCGGTCCGGTCCGGCAGTCCGGCGAACGATCGCCGGCACCTGCACGGGCGACGATGCGGCGGCGCTAGAATCCGGCGGGTCGGCCCCTCGCCCGCACGCGCATGCCATCGCTCATGATCGAATTCGGTATCGGCTTCTCGCTGGCGGCCGCGGCGCTGCTGGTGCTGCTGATGGCCACGAACGCCCACGCGCTGCCGATGCCGCCGGCCTCGCGCGTGGGCGGCGCGCTCATGCTGGCGGGTCTGTGCCATACCCAATGGATCCATTTCCAGGCCCTGCGTGGCGAGGGCGCGCTCTGGGGCGGGCTCGCCTACGGTCTGGTCCTGGTGGTCCAGAGCGCCGGTTTCTACTGGCTTCTGCTGGGCATGCTGCGCCCGCCGACGACACGCTGGCACCCCCTGGAATGGAGCCTGCCCCTGCTTCCGGCGCTGGCGATCGCGGCGCTGCCGACCCGGTACGGGCCAGCCATCGCCCTGGCCGGCGGCGTCGCCATCACCGCACACATCGGCGTGCTGCTGTACCGGGTCCGCACCCAGCGCCGCCACTTCCGGATCGAACAACGCACGCTCGCGGTGTTCGGCCTGACGGCGCTGGCGCTGGTCGGCCTGGGGATCGCGGCGCCGGCCCTGAACTGGCGCACGTTCGCCGCCGCCTACGCACTGCTGATCTCGACCGGATTCCTGCTGGTGCTGTATCTGCTGCTGCGGTTCCCGGATCTCGCCCGCAAGGCCGAGGAAGCCGTCACCACGGCCTATGCCGTATCGACGCTGGGCAGGGTGGACATCGAACGCGTCGTCGCGGCGCTGCGCCGGAAGTTCGAGCAGGACCACGTCTATCGCGATCAGGACCTGAGTCTGTCCCGGCTGGCCGAACAGCTCGATCTGAGCGGCCACCAGCTTTCGGAACTGATCAACACCCAACTCGACACCAGCTTCCCCCGCCTGGTGCGGCAATACCGGGTCGAGGCCGCGAAGCGCATGCTGATCGACGAACCGCGCGCCAGCGTGCTGTCGGTGGGGCTTTCGGTCGGGTTCAACAGCCAATCGACCTTCTACAGCGCCTTCAGGGAGGTCACCGGCACCGTGCCGAGCCGGTACCGCGCGACCCCCGGCGGTGCGGACACCCGCGATCCGGAGGCTCCGGCGCTGTCATGATCATTCCGGAGATTTTCAAGCCATCGATCATCAAGGGGAACATCGGGGAGCGTCGAAAATCCGGTTCGACATGATCATTCCGGAGGCGGGCACCGGGCGGAGATCGCCAGGATGGCGGTCGGACCTCAACCACATCGGAGTACCGCCATGCAGTCCGTGTCCAACCCTCTCATGGGCCATCTCAGCTACGCCATCTATCTCGCCGTTTCGATCGGCATGACGATCTGGGTCGCCCGGGTGCTGTCCCGCTCGGGGAACGTGTTCCTGACCCGCTGTTTCGGCCAGGACACCGAATTGGCCAACAGCACCAACCGCCTGCTGGTCATCGGCTTCTATCTGGTGAACATCGGTTTCATCTGCCTGCGACTGGGCACCTGGCCGACCCAGCAGATCGAGCTGATCCCCGCGCTCGGCTCGCGCATCGGGGTCTCGATCCTGGTCCTGGGCGTGATGCACTTCGTGAACATGCTGATGATCGCCCGCTTCGGCAGAACCGTGAGTCACTGGATGCGGACGCAAGGCGCCCAGCCGGCCGGCGGTCCGCCGCCGCTCCCGGGCAACGGTGCCTGAGGATCACGGCCGCGGGAGCACCGCGGCCGGACGGTCTGCCCCGCGTGATCCGAGCAGGGCGGATCGTCCGGCTCCGCCCATCCGACGTCGACCGTCCTGCTCGATCACCGGGCCCCGATCCGCAGACACGCCTCGACCGGGCCCGCCGGCACCACCACCTCCCCCAGCGTGTCCTGTCCGCGGGCATCCTCGCGGGCGATCCGGTAGCGGCCGGGCCCCAGGCGCAGCCGCCCGGTTGCCGCGCCGGCAGGGACGATCGCCTGATCCCGCGGGATGGCCAGATCATCGTCCCCGTCGGCGAACGCGCGCAGCAGCGTGGCATCCGCGCGCGGGGCCACGCACAGCGGCACCTGCGCACCGCGCGCATTCTCGGCGGCCGCGACCGCGGCCGGCGGGTGCAGCACCACGAGGTCCACGGGGTTCGCGGACGTCGAGGCATCGCCGCGCACCGCGATGACCGGCGATGCCGTGTCCACCGGCCAACCGTCGACCGCCTCCGGACAGGCCGTCGCGCCCTGGGCGATGGTCAGGGGGTCGATCCCCGTGTCCGCGGCGAACCGCGCCGCCATCCAGCCCTCGTCCGGATGCTGCGAAATGTGCGAACCGCCGGCATACACCAGCAACCGCCGCCCCGGGTGGGCCTCGAGCCATGCCGCCAGCGCTTCGGCCTGCCCGATCTCGCGCGCATCGCGCCCGGAAACGCCCACCGGTTCGTAGGGAACGAACGCCCATCCCAGTGCGTGGGCGCGCCGCAGCGCGGTCGCGAACGCAGGATCGGCGGTGTAGAAACCGGTCGCCGCATCGGGCACGCCGTCGCCCAGCGTCGCCGGCGCTTCCGGGGCGAAGGTCTCCGCGGCGAGGGCGTCGAAGCCGAGCGGGTGCAGCGCCTCGATCAATCGCCCGAGGAACACGCGATGCGCGCGCCTGAAATGCGATTCGTTGAGCATCACCACCCGCGCGTCGCGCGCGGCGCGGGTGATGACCTCGATCGCGTCGCGATACTCGATGCCTGTGTCCGCGGGCGGCGCGCGCGGAGGGCGCAGCGCACAGGCCGGGGCTTCATCGCCGACGAAAACCGACAACTGGGCCGCGATCTGACCATGCGCCGGCGCATCGCCCATCGCGTCCAATGCCTGCCAGGGACGGTTGCGCGCCAGACGGTCCGACCACGCCGGTGTCCCGTCGGCCGCCGCGAGCGATCCACCCATCGACACCCCGAGCAACATCGCGCCGACGCAACCGACGAATCCAGGGCGGCGTGCAGGTCGGATCGGCATGGCGGGTTCCTTCGGTTCAATGCGCAGGGAGATCAGGGCCGGCGGACGCGGCGGCACCTCCCATCGCCACCGCGACGGGCCCGCATCGGAAGACGCGCGCCCATCCTGCGCTTATCTTGCATCGACCGCCGTCCGGGTCAAATCCGCGTCAAGCCCGCATCGCGTCCACATCGCGCCGATTGATCGTGCAGTGCAGCAATACCTTGCGCCCCCCGCGCGCCGCGCGCCCGATCAGCCCACGATGCACCAACGGCCATCCGCGAGCGGTGATCGATGAAAAGCGATCGATGCGCGGAGATTGATGGGCGGTGATCGAGGTCGCGACGTCACGGGCGGCGGGCATCACCGCTCCGGACCAACGGCGGTCTGCTAGAGTGCGGTCGAACAGGTTCTTTCCGGATCTGTCAGGCGGCAGCGGCTCCGACATGTGCGGCTCCGCAGGCCTCCGAGACGACACCGACACACGTCGGTGTGGCACCACCTCGAAGACGGCACCGGGAATGGAAGGCAACAGGCTCCACGGAACGTAGGGATGACGCAACCGCTCTTTCGACAAGAAGTATTGGACGAAAGGAAGGATGTCCAGATCGGGCAGATTTCCCTGATCCAACCGGCACGCACGTGGGTGCTCGCCGCCTGTGCGGTCGCGATGGCGCTGCTCGTCATCCTGTTTCTGACCTTCGGCAGCTACACGCGCCGGAATCGCGTGATGGGCCAACTGGTTCCCGTCCAGGGGCTGGCGACGGTGGTCTCTCCGGCCACCGGACGGCTCGCGCGGATCAACGTCACCGAAGGCGGCCGGGTCTCCGCGGGCGACGTCCTGGCGGTCGTCGAGGTGCCCCACGCCACCGTGGAGGACGGCGACACGTCCACCGCGATGCGGTCGCGTCTGCGCAGCCGCACGGACAGCCTGGAATCCGCCGGCCAGGCCCGCACCCGGGAGGTCTCCTCGCAACTGGACGGGCTGGAACAGCAACTGGCGCTGCTCTCCACGCAGGCGACGCACCTGGACAGCGAGATCCTGCTGCGCCAGAAACAGGTTTCGCTGGCCAGCGAAACCCTGGCCCGCTACGAATCCCTGCTCGAATCGCGCTACGTGGGCGAGTTGCAGGTGAAGCAGTTGCAGAGCCAGCTGATCGAACAGACCCTGGCCCTGCGGCAGATGCAGCGGCAGGCGATCGATTTCCGCCGCCAGATCGCGGATCTGACCCAGCGGCGCGAGGAAACCCGCGCCCTGCTCACGCGCACCCGGGCCGAGCTCGACCGGGATCGTGCCGAACTGCAGCAGGAACTCGTCCAGGTGCATGCCGCCAGCGGCATCGCCCTCGTCGCGCCGGTGGATGGCGGCGTCGCCGGGCAGATGCTCAAGGTCGGCGAACCCATCCGCGAAGGACAGGCGGTGATGAGCGTCATTCCGGGCGATGGCCGGCTCGAGGCGCAGTTGCTGGTGCCCAGCCGCGCGATCGGTTTCATCCGCGAGGGCGACGAAGTCCTGGTGCGCTACCAGGCCTATCCGCACCAGAAATTCGGTCACCACCGCGGCCGCGTGTCGCTGGTGAGCCGCAGCGCCATCGATCGCTCCGTCGCGGCGGAACTGGCCAATGGCGAAGCGGACGAACCCTACTATCGCGTGAGCGTGGAGATCGAAAGCCAGTCGATCCCGGTCATGGGCGGGCGGCAGCGGCTGCGCCCCGGCATGCTGCTGGAGGCGGACATTCTCGGCGAGCGCAGACAGCTGTGGGAATGGGTGTTCGAGCCCGTGCGATCACTGGCGGAAAATCTCGATGACTGACCCGACCGTCCACGCCATCACGCACGCCGCAGCGCGCAGGCGCGCCCCGCGATGTGCACCCGGAGCCGGCACGTGCGCAGCGCGCGCCGCAGCGGACCGCCATCCCGGCCCCGACCTCTTCCCGACTCATGCAAGGACAACACGATGAACAGGACTCACGACCACGCGTTCGTGATCATGGGAACCCGCGCCGACCCGCATGTCGAACGCGTCGCCGATGAAATGGCGCGTTCCGGGGACATCCGCGTCGAGGTACTCGATTACCGCGAAGAGGCGAAGATCTCGCTGGCCGTCGATGGTCACGGCAAGACCGGCATGGCCGTCAACGGGCTCGCCCTGCCGCGCAACCTCCTGATCTGGGATCGCAGCAAGATCATTCCGGGCACCACCGTCTACGTCAAAGGCGACGACCCCAGCGTCACCAGCTTCGTGGCCCGGGAATGGCGCGCCTTCTACCAGCTCGTCTCCGGACTGTACGGCGACC
>JAYRTK010000221.1:0-6015 GCA_041919595.1 Lysobacteraceae bacterium | reverse complement strand
GGGTGGCGTAGACCATCCGGTGGCGGGCCAGGGGCAATTTGCCCTGGAAGGCGGCGCAGACCACCACCGCCTCGAAATGCACTCCGTCGTCGCCCTGGACGTGGGCCTGAGCGTCGGGAAGGCCCTGTTCGATGAGCTGACGGATGGTTTCGGGGGTCATGTCGGAGCCGTGCGTGGGAGGAAGGTCGGGTCTACGGGAGGCGCCGGGGGAGCGGCGCCGGGGGTTCCGCATTCATCGCCGGTGCGGGCAAAGCTGAATGCGGGTGCGTAGAATTGGCCGACTAGCGTAACGGAAAGCCGCCGGCTCCCCAATGGCGAACGCCTCTCTGCCCCACTCCACCCCGACCGCGCACGACACGCCGGACACCGCGCTGGCCGCCAGCGGCCGGCGCGTGTTCGAGATCGAGCGCGACGGCCTGGCCGCGGTCGCGGCGCGGATCGACGGCCAGTTCACCCAGGCCTGCCGCGCGATGCTGGACTGCCAGGGCCGGGTGGTGTGCATGGGCATGGGCAAATCCGGGCACATCGCGCGGAAGATCGCCGCGACGCTGGCCTCGACCGGCACGCCCGCGTTCTACGTCCATCCCGGCGAGGCCGGCCACGGCGATCTGGGCATGATCACCGACCGCGACGTGGTGCTGGCCCTGTCCTACTCCGGCGAATCCGACGAGATCCTGACCCTGCTGCCGGTGCTCAAGCGCCAGGGCAACCGGCTGATCGCCATGACCGGCCGGCCGCAGTCGACGATGGCGCGGGAGGCCGACGTGCATCTCGACGTCAGCGTGCCCGCCGAAGCCTGCCCGCTGGCGCTGGCGCCGACCACCAGCACCACCGCGTCACTGGCGATGGGCGATGCCCTCGCCGTCGCCCTGCTCGAAGCCCGCGGCTTCACCTCCGACGACTTCGCGCGCTCGCATCCCGCCGGCGCGCTCGGCCGGCGCCTGCTGCTGCACATCGCCGACGTGATGCATGCCGGCGACGACGTGCCCCGCGTGGGGCCGGAAGCCACCCTCGCCGACGCCCTGCTCGAGATGAGCCGCAAGCGACTGGGCATGACCGCGGTGGTCGATACCGACAACCGGCTGCTCGGCCTCTACACCGACGGCGACCTGCGTCGCTCGCTGGCCGACCCGGGCACCGATGTGCGCAGCACGCGCATCGACCGGGTGATGACCCGCACCCCGGTCACCATCGACGCCGACGCGCTCGCGGTCGAGGCCGCGCAACTGATGGAAACCCGCAAGATCAACGCCCTGCTGGTGCTGGACGGTGAACGCCGCGTGGTCGGCGCGCTGAATTTCCACGACCTGCTGCGCGCGCGGGTGGTCTGATGACGGACGACGGCATCGGACGTGCGACACCGGCGCATCTCGCGGGCGTCGACGCACCCCTGCTGGTGCGTGCCGCGCGCATCCGCCTCGCCTGCTTCGACGTCGACGGCACGCTGACCGACGGCCGCCTGTTCTTCGACGTCGACGGTCGCGAACTCAAGGCCTTCCATGTCCACGACGGTCAGGGACTGGTGCTGTTGCGCGAGGCCGGAATCGAGGTCGCGTTCATCACCGCCCGGCACAGCGAAGTCGCGTTGCGCCGCGCGGCCGAACTGAAGGTGCGCGCGCACATCGGCGTCAAGGACAAACTCGCCTGCGTGCGCGAACTGTGCGCCGGGCTCGGCATCGACGACACCGCGGCCAGCTTCATGGGCGACGATCGTCCGGATCTGCCGGCGATGCGCGCGGTCGGCCTCGCGGTGGCGCCCGCCGACGCGCATCCGAGCGCGCTCGCGGTCGCGCACTGGCGCACCCGGGCCGGGGCCGGTCGCGGCGCGGCACGCGAGCTGTGCGATCTGCTGCTGGCGGCGCAGGGCCGGATCGACGACCCGCTGCCGTCGTCGGCGCGCGGAGCGCGCGCATGAACTGGCGCGGCCTGTCGATCGCGCTGCTGCTGCTCGGCGCCGTGCTCAGCGGCTGGGCGGTCTGGACGCATCGCCGACCGTCGGCGGCACCGACGCAGGACACCGACCGCCCCGATTACGTCCTCCACGACTTCGAGCTCACCGCGCTCAACGGCGAAGGCGTGGAATCGTTCACGGTGCGTGCGCCGACACTGGAACGGCGCCCGGGCGATCAGACCCTGTCGCTGACCACGCCGCTGTTCCTGGTCCCCAACGGCACCGGCCAATACTGGGAAATCCGCGCCGCCACCGGCTGGGTCAGCGCCGACCAGAAGGAAATCCGGCTCGCCGGCGACGTCAAGGCCAACAGCCCGCCCGACGGCGTCCGCCCGATCACCATGAACACCGGACGATTGAGCGTGTTTCCGCGCCAGAACCGCGCCACCAGCGACGATATCGTGACCATCGTCCAGCCCGGCTCTATACTCCGTGGACGCGGTTTTGCGGTGTCCACGACCACGAAACGCTACGAGTTCCGCTCCGAGGTCCAGACCCGCTATGCGCCCCAGAACCGCTGATTCCTCGTCCTCCGCCCGCATCGCCCGCGCGCTGCCGCTCCTCCTCGCGCTCGCCGCGGTGTCGCTGGCCGGCACCGTCGTCGCCCGCGAATCCGATCGCCGCCAGCAGATGGACATCGGTTCCGATCGCGCCGAAGGCACCCTCGACGGCAACGGCATCAGCGTGCTCACCGGCAACGTCGTCATCACCCAGGGCTCCCTGGACATCCGCGCCGCGCGCGCCGACATCCACCAGCGCGCCGGCGAACCGGTCCGCGCGGTGCTCACCGGCAGCCAGGCGCAGCTGAAACAACAGATGGACGACGGCAGTTGGATGACCGCCAGGGCCGATCGCATCGACTACGACATGGCCGCCGAGGTCATCACCCTCACCGGCGACTACACGGTCACCACCCCGCGCGGCAGTACCCGCGGCCAGCGCCTGACCTACAACCTCAAGAGCGGCCGGGTCGACAGCGGCGGCGAAGGCAGCGGCCGGGTGTCGCTGACCATCGTGCCCAAGGCCGCGCAGCAGAACGCCCCGAAACCCCAGGACAAACCCTGATGCTGGTCGCACAGGGGCTGCGCAAGCGCTACAAGTCGCGCGAGGTCGTGCGCGACTTCGGTCTGACCCTGGACGCGGGCGAGGTCGTCGGCCTGCTCGGTCCGAACGGCGCCGGCAAGACCACCTGTTTCTACATGATCGTCGGTCTGGTGCCGGCCGACGCCGGCCGGATCGTGCTCGACGGCCACGACATCACCGGCGAACCGATGTACGCCCGCGCCAAGCGCGGCGTCGGCTACCTGCCGCAGGAACCCTCGGTGTTCCGCAAGCTCAGCGTCGCCGACAATCTGCGGTTGGTGCTGGAGCTGCGGCCCGATCTCGATCGTGATGGTCGCGAACGCGAGCTGGCGGCGCTGCTGGAGGAACTGCAGATCAGCCACGTCGCCGAACAGATCGGGGCGAGCCTGTCCGGCGGCGAGCGTCGCCGGGTCGAAATCGCCCGCGCGCTCGCCGCGAAGCCGCGCCTGATCCTGCTCGACGAACCGTTCGCCGGCGTCGACCCGATCTCGGTCGGCGAAATCCAGCGCATCGTCCGCCATCTCAAGAACCGTGGCATCGGCGTGCTCATCACCGACCACAATGTCCGCGAAACCCTGGGCATCTGCGATCGCGCGTACATCCTGAACGAAGGCGCGGTGCTCGCCCAGGGCGCGCCGGACGCGCTGTTGGCCAACCCGGACGTGCGCCGCGTCTACCTCGGCGAATCGTTCCGGCTCTGAGCCCCGGCGGCCACGGGCGATCGCAATCCGCGCGGCGTGACAGCCGTCGCAAAAATTGCCTCGCAAGGATCGCGCCAAGGGGCTTCACCTCGCCGACGCAGGCCCTAACATAGGGGCATGAAGCCCCGTCTGCAGACATCGCTGGGTCAACAGCTGGTCCTGACGCCGCAGTTGCGTCAGGCGCTGCACCTGCTGCAGTTGTCGTCGCTGGAGCTCGAGAACGAAATCGCGGTCGCGGTCGAGAGCAACCCGTTGCTGGACTGGGACGAATCGGTCGGCGAAGCCCCGGAAGGCATCCCCGAAACCACCGCGACGCCCGAAGCGCCTGCGGCCGAAGATCCGTCCGAACAGGAACGCGGTGGTGACGACGACGGCTGGGAGCCGCCCGACAGCTGGTCCGGCACCAGCGGCGGCGGCAACGACGAGGACGGACTGGATCCGATGGACCGACTGGTCCACACCGAATCGCTGCACGACCATCTGTCCTGGCAGTTGCACCTCACCCGGCTGTCGCCCCGCGACCAGCGGATCGGCGCGGCCCTGATCGACGCCATCGACGACGATGGTTACCTGCGCGAATCCCTCGAGAGCATCGCCGAGACGCTGAGACCGGATGTGAACGCCGGCCCGGCCGAGATCGGCGCGGTGCTGCACCAGATCCAGCGCTTCGATCCGCTCGGCATCGGCGCCCGCGACCTGCGTGAATGCCTCGGCCTGCAACTGGAAGCGCTGACCGAGGACACTCCCGGCCGCGCCGAGGCGCTGCGGATCGTGAACGAGACGCTCGAACGCCTGCCCAAGCTCGGCGTCGAGGGCCTGGCCACGGAGCTCGGCTTCTCCGTCGAGCAGGCGGCGATCGCCCTGCAACTGGTCCGTTCGCTCGACCCCCGTCCGGGCTCGCAGCTGGGCGGCATGAGCGCGGACACCTACATCACGCCGGACTGCGTGATCTGGCGGCATCAGGGCCTGTGGCGGGCGGCGCTGGCCGGCAGTCATACCCGGCTGACCATCCATCGCGGCTACGAAGGCATGATCCAGCACGCCAACGCCAACGACGCGGCCTATCTCCGCGGCCGCCTGCAGGAAGCGCGCTGGCTGCTCAAGCACCTCGAAGCGCGCGGCGAGACCCTGCTCAAGGTGGTGCGCTGCCTGATCCGCCAGCAGTCGGGGTATCTCGAATTCGGCGAGCAGGCACTGCGACCGCTCACCCTGCGCGAAGTGGCGGCCGAGGTCGGCCTGCACGAGTCGACGGTGTCGCGGGCGATCGCGCGGAAGTACGCGCTCACCCCGCGCGGCACCCTGCCGCTGCGCGGCTTCTTCGCCTCCGGAATCGGAACCGAAGGCGGTGGCGAAGCCTCCAGCACCGCGATCCAGTCGATGATCAAACGACTGATCGAGGCCGAGAACCCGCGCAAACCGCTGTCGGACGCCAAACTGGCCGACACGCTGAAGGAATCGGGCGTACCGGTGGCGCGACGCACGGTGGCGAAGTACCGCGAGGCGATGAACATTCCGGCCTCGCACGAACGCGTGCGCATGGGCTGAACGGCGGTCGCGCGAACCGCCGTCGCGCGCACTTGCGTCCCCGCCGGGCTGGGTTAACCTGTCGACGGAAGAGATCATGCAGGCGATCCCCTTGTGCAGGGGAACCACCGACCCGATGTCTTCCGGTACGGGTCTTCCACGCGAACGGAAAGACCCGGGATCGCGCCGCCGACGGGCCGGGCCCGACGCTGCGATGCGTGCCAGGCCCGGCATACAGAGGACACCGTCGATGCGTATCGAAACCCACGGCCACCAGATCGAAGTCACCCCCGCGCTGCGCGATTACGTCGAAACCAAGTTCTCGCGACTCGGCCGACATTTCGAACATCCGATGGATGTCGTCCGCGCGCAGCTCAGCATCAACAGGCCCGATCACTGCGCCGAGGCGACCATCCACATCTCCGGCCGCACCCTGCACGCCGACGCCGCCGGCCAGGACATGTACGCCGCCATCGACCTGCTCGCCGACAAGCTCGACCGCCTGCTGCTCAAGCACAAGGAAAAAATGGTCGATCACCACCGCGGCGAAACCCTCCAGCAGGCCGAAGGCTGACGGCTCCCCGCGCTCCGACGGAGCGCATTCCGAACCACGCTTCCCGACGGCGCGCCGCCACCGCAGCGCGCCGTCGCGGTCTCCGCCCCCACTTTCCTCTCTCTCCGTGGCCATGAACGCCAGCATCAGCGCACGCGATCTGTTCGATCAGCAACATGAACGTCTCGGGCTGCGCTGGATCG
>JAYRTK010000220.1:0-6082 GCA_041919595.1 Lysobacteraceae bacterium | reverse complement strand
GAAACGCCTGCTGCTGGAAAAGATCGAGCGCGAGAAGATCAAGGGCGCCGTCAACGTCACCCGCTTCAAGGGCCTGGGCGAGATGAATCCGCAGCAGCTGCGCGAATCGGCGATCCATCCCGACACCCGTCGACTGGTGCAGCTGACCGTCGACGGCGCCGCCGAAACCCATGCGCTGATGGACATGCTGCTGGCGAAGAAGCGGGCGTCGGATCGGAAGACGTGGCTGGAATCGAAGGGCGATCTGGCGACCCTGGAAGTCTGAAGCCATGGGTTCGCCGCCGCCGGCCGTCACGACACCCCCATCGCCGCCGATCTGCCTGCCGGGCGCGGCCTGATGCCCGTCCGCATCGCCTTGTTCCGCGGTATCAACGTCGGCAAGGCCAAGCGCATCGCGATGGCCGAACTGAAGGCGATGTTCGAGGCGCAGGGGTTCACGCACGTGCGGACCCTGCTCAACAGCGGCAACGTGGTGTTCGAAACCGCCTGCGGCACGCCGGCGGAGAATGCGCGGCGGATCGCCGCCGCCCTGGTCGAGCGCACCGGCATCGAGGCGAACGTGCTGGTGCTGGAGGCTGCGACCCTCGCGACCGTGATCGCCGGCAATCCGTTCGTCGATCGCTGCGACGACCCCTCGCGACTGCTGGTCGGTTTCCGCATCGATGCCGACCGTACGCCGCTCGAGACACTGCAGCGCGACTTCACGGACGAGGCGTTCGCGATCGGCGACGACGCCTGTTATCTGTGGTGCCCCGACGGCATTCTCGCCAGCCGCATCGGCGAGGCGCTGGGGGGATCGAAATTCCGCGACCGCATCACCGCCCGCAACTGGGCCACGGTGATGAAACTGCAGGCCATGATCGCAGGTTGAACGACACCGTCCGAAACCGGCGCGCCGCGCCCCGGACGCCGACTCAACCGGCCAGCAGGATCTGCGCGTACAGCGGGTGATCGACCTCGCCCAGCACCCGTGCGCGATGCTGCGCGGGCAGGCCGGCGCTGATCTTCTCGAAGGTCTCGAACGGCGACAGGGCGTCGGCCAGCGCCGCGGCCACCAGCGCATCGACCGCATCGCCATCGGCAGCGCCGCGCGCGAGCCCGGCGGCGTCCTCGCGACTCAGCAGATCGTGGACCACCACCACCCGATCGCGCACCCGCTCCCACTCGCGCGCATCGATCTGGCCCGACTGCAGGAAACGGTCGACGATCGCCTGCTGCAGCGCCGCCAGCCGGCTCTCGCGCTCCAGATCGACCGCGACCTGCATCTGCGCGTCATTGAGCTGCGGCACCGGCTGGCCGGTGGCCGCGGAGACGCGTTCGCCGACCTCGCGCATGTGCTCTGCGTCGGGCATGCGCTTGGCGAGGATGTGGTCGATCGAGCGTGCGTACAGCTCCAGGAACACCGGCTCGAAATTCTCCGGGTGCAGCGGCATCGGCTCACCGGTCAGCGGCTGCTCGCGCAGCGCGGCGAACGCCGCGACCGGCTCGAGCGCCGCATCGGCGATGCAGCGGCTGCCCGGCGGCACGTTCGCGGGATCGTGGACCGGATTGGTGCTGACCGTGCAGGTGCTGTAGTCGGCGTAGGTGCGCACGATGTCGTAGAACACCGGCATGACGTTGTGATCGTAGACGACCGCCGCGACGCCGTCCTGCGGATGGTGCCCGGCCCACAGCTGCATCCCTGGCATTTCCGGCACCGCATAGCGACCGATCTCCTCGAAACCGGTCGCCATCATCTGGCCGATGCGCTCCGCGGTCTGCATCTTCTGCCAGGGCTTGACGATCGGCACCAGACTGATGCGCGCGGCGATCCCCCCGCCCTGCGGCATCGCCGCCATCGCCTCGATCTTGCGCTTCAACCACCACGGCAGCGCGAAACGCAGCAGCAACCACAGCAGCACCAGCAGTCCGATCAGCGTGGCCAGCACCACGATCAGCACGTTCAACAGCGTCATCTTGCGTTCCCCGGTCGAGCGACCTTTCCGTAAGTGTACGGATTCCGGGGGGAAAATACGGAATTCGGGGCATCCGGCGGTCATCCCGGCGCGACGCGGATCGGCCTCCTGGTGATCTCCAGCCGTGCCGGCGCGCGGGTTTCGTCGTCGTCGAAGCCGGCTGCGGCCATGCCGCTCGCAGGCGACGGGGTCCGCATCATCCCGTCAAAGGTGCATGACGCCTCACTGATGCCCCCAGGATCCGCCTTGCGCCTTACCGCACGTGCAGCGGATGGCTCGCTTGTCTCGCACGAATGAAATACACGACTTCGCCCTCGTGAACCCACTTTCCAATTTCGTGCCCCGAGGTCACCAGACCCATGTCCTCGACAGGCTCGACGCCCCACGCCACCCCCGCGAATACATTTGGGAACGGGGTGCCGTTCGGATTCGGCGAATGGATGTAGACGGCATTGTTCGCGGTGTTTTCGCAGAGGGTGGCCCAGACCTGGACCGGGTCTCTCCTGGAAGAGACCCGCTCTTCCGCCTGCTGCAACAACCTGCAGGTAAGCGATGCCACCATCGGCCTGGCGCGGTTGGCCCTGCCCAGAATGTCCGGATGCGCATGCCAATAATCGAACCATCCGTCGGCATCCAGCGCGGCCAGTTGCGCCATCACGGCCTTCTCTTGCCTGGCGAGGTATGCGGCGATGCGCTTCCGGAATCGACGGTCCATAGCTTCCCAAGAGGGCCAACGCCCGATTCGAACCAACCCGCACCAGTGCGGTGAATGCCTCACCAGCGTAGCATCGCAGAAGGCATCGAGGAAGCGCCATGCGCCGCTTTGGATGACTCCATCATTGCAGATGCGTGATGGCGCACAGCGCTTCGCTTGTGCGCAGTGCGCATGCGTCTTGCGGCCTTGCTGGTTGATCCGCGAATCCCGTTGCCACCTGTGGTTCCGGCAGCCAGATCTCCAGGAGGGGTCGAGCGTAGCGATACCCATCGCTGGCGACACCAAAAGCGATGGGTTCCACGTCAGCGGAACTCATCCTACCGCGCGGCCCCTGACATTCGTCTTCCGGCTGTTGCGCGCAGCCCAGGCAAGCGCAACGCGCGCACCCGGGGGAAATCGAATGCATTCATCGCCGAAGATCCCGGCGGCGGCCTTTGGCCTTGCCCGGGCTGCTTACTGTGGCGATAGTCATTTCAAGAAAACCCGCAAGAAACAACAGGATGGATTGATGCGAATTGCGCCTTTCCGGGACAAGCAGACGGGATACACGGCATCGAAATCCCGATATTTCTTATCGCTGCGCGCATATCCGGCGATGCGATGCTTGCCGGAAGAAACGAAAAACAGATCCCTCGCTGCGCTCGGGATGACTGCAACGACACTCCGGATTCCGCTTGCCGATTTCGGGGCATATGCCGGTTTCGGGACAGTCTTCGGTCATCGCCCGACGGAAAGTCCATCATCGACGCGACGGAATAGCGTTCATCCACCGCATTGGCCCCGTCGCACACGGGACGGGGCATCGCCCGCTCACCCCGCCCGTCCCCGCGACACCACCAACACGCCCACCGCAACGAGCACCGTGCCCGCCACCTGCCATGCGCCCATCGGCTCGTGCAGGATCAGCAGGCTGAGGACGATCGTCGAGACCGGGCCGATCATGCCGATCTGCGCGGCCGGACCGGAGCCGATGCGGCGGATGCCCATCATCGTGGCGAGCACGGGCAGCACCGTGCAGAGCGTGCCGTTGAGCAGCGACAGCGCGTAGACCTCGCCGGCGACGTCCGCGAGCGGCATCGGTCGCAGGATCAGGTATTGGCCGATGCACAACACGCTGGCGACGATACTGGCGTAGGCGGTGAGGCGGACCGCGCCGATGCGGCCGACGAGTTCGCCGCTGCCGTAGAGATAGGCCGCGTACGACAGTGCGCTGCAGAACACGAGCGCGCTGCCGATGAGCGTGCCCTGCCCGTCCACGCGCACATCGTGACCGAAGGCGAGCGCGACGCCGAGGTAGCTCACGCCCAGCGCGATCCACTGCAGCCGCGAGGGCCAGCGCCGCGCCAGCAACACGCCGATCAGCAGCACCAGCGTCGGCGTGAGATAGAGGATGATGCGTTCGAGCGTGGCCGAGATGTACGCGAGGCCGAGGAAGTCGAACAGGCTGGCGAGGTAGTAACCGCAGGCGCCGAGCGCGAGGATGCGCCAGCGGTCTCCCGGCTGCAGCGGCGCGGCGCGGCGGGCGGCCCAGGCGGCCATCGCGAGGAAGAACGGCAGCGCGACCGCCATGCGCAGCGCCAGCAGGGTGACGGCGTCCACGCCCTGTCGATAGCACAGCTTGACGATGATCGCCTTGCCGGAAAACGCGATCGCGCCGCCGGCGACGAGCAGCACACCGAGGGGATCGAGCCGACGCGCGGCGACCGCACCGTCGACGGCCGGCGACGCGTCGGTGCTCATGCCTCGTCGGCGCGCAGTGCGGCCTCGATCAGGGCGCGGATCGCGCCTGCGGCGGACGCGGCGCGCGCGTCGTCGTAGGCGAAGCTGTCTTCGTCCATGTAGATGCGCTGGCTGATTTCCAGTTGCACGGCATCGACGCCGTTCGCCGGGTCTCCATAGTGGCGGGTGATGTAACCGCCCTTGAAGCGGCCGTTGATCACCCAGTCGAAATCGCGCTGCGACGACAGCGTGGCTTCGATGCGCGCCTGCACACCGGGTGCGCAGCTCGCGCCCGCGGCGGTGCCGATGTTCAGATCCGGCAGTCGACCCTCGAACAGGAACGGACACTCGCCGCGGATGGAATGCCCTTCCCACAGCAGCACGCGACCGTGCGCGGCGCGCAGGCGGTCGAGTTCGCCGCGGAGGGTGTCGTGGTACGGGCGCCAGAAGGTATCGACGCGCGAGGCGATTTCATCCGGTGTCGGTTCCCGGCCCGGCAGGTACACCGGATCGCCGGAGAAACGCATGATCGGGCACAGGCCGGTGGTGTTCCGACCGGGATACAGCGACACATCGTCCGGTGGACGATTCAGATCGACGACGTAGCGCGAATACCGCGGTACGAGGATCGAGGCGCCGAGGTCGCGCGCGAACGCGTACAGGCGCGACACGTGCCAGTCGGTGTCGGGCGCGCGCCGCGCCTCGGGCGTCATGCGCGCGGCGAGCGCATCGGGAATCGCGCTGCCGTCGTGCGGCAGACTGATCAGCAGCGGCGCGGTGCCGCGGGACAGGGTGCAGACATCCATCCGCCCAGTGTAGAGCGTGGATGCCTGCACCGGGAGGGATCGATGTCGATCTCAGGCCTTGACCCGGCAGGTGTTGACGCCGAGCAGCGTGTACAGCGGGCACCAGCCCATCAGCGACGTGAACAGCGGAACGATGCCGACCAGACCGATGTACTTCATCGGCGCTTCGAGCACGAACAGCAGGCTCAGCAGGCCGAGACCGAGGAGGATGCGGACGATCTTGTCCGCGGAACCGACGTTCTTCTGCATGGTGGCGCTCCGGGGTGGGTACGGACGACAGGTTAGGCGCCCGCCGCCGTGGGCTCAGCGACTTTTGTCACCGGCCGACCCCGGCACGACCAGCCCCTGGGCCAGGATACGCAGGCCATCGGCATCGGCGATGCGCACGCCCGCGCGCGACAGCTCGACCAGGCCCTGCTCGGCCAGTTGCCCGAGGGTCCGGGTGACCATCTCGCGTACGCTGCCGATTTCCTCGGCGATCTGCTGGTGGGTCATGGCGACGCTGTGGAAGCCCGCGTCCGCGCGTTCGACCAGGAACTCGGCGATGCGTCGGTCGATGCGATGGAAGGCGAGGCGTTCCACCCGCTCCATCAGATCGGACAGCCGGCTGGACAGCATCGCGAACAGGAAATGCCGGAACGACGGCGATTCCGCGATCATCCGCTGGAACAGCGCCGGCGGCAGCATCGCCAGGTGCAACGCGCCTTCGGCGATGCCGTCGGCGTTGTAATCGGAGCCGCCGAGCAGGCAGCTGGACGTGAGGATGCAGGTTTCGCCGCGACCGACGCGGTACAGCACGATCTCGCGGCCGGTCTCGGAGCGCTTGAACACCTTCACCGCGCCCTGCAGCACCAGCGGTAATCCGCCGCAGTGCTGGCCCTCGCCGA
>JAYRTK010000219.1:0-6092 GCA_041919595.1 Lysobacteraceae bacterium | reverse complement strand
TCTACGGTCTCGGCGTGTGCCGCTGGGCCCTGAACACCGCCACCGTGCATTTCCACTCCGCGGCCACGCATTTCGTCGGCGGCATCGACGCCGACCGGCTCGCCGCGGAAGGCGCAATCGTCGATCACTACCTCGTGCGCGACTTCGCCCAGAAGCCCGCGCCGATGGACGTGGTGTTCGGCGAGGAATCCCCCGATTTCTATCAGGCCGCCGTCGGCCCACAGTTCACGCTCGCGATCGCTGCGCGCAAGGAGGCCCCATGACCATCACCAGCCGCGATTACGCCGCGCTGAGCGAAGACTCGTACCGGCACCCGCAATCCAATCCGAATTCGACCGTCCGCATCGAGGGCGTCGACTATCGCGTACTGGCGAACGCCGACAGGCCCAGCGGCTATCAGGGCACGATCTACCAGCGGGTGGACACCCGCGAGATCGTGGTCGCGCATCGCGGCACCGAGCCGAGCCGCGGCATGGGCGAACTGTTCCGCGACGCCGTGCGCACCGACGGCGGCATGGTGGTCAATGGCGTCAACAACCAGACCCAGGACGCGATCGACCTGACCCGCCGTGCAGTCGAGCTGTCCCGCGCCGAGGCCGAACGCACCGGCCGTCCGGCGCCCGAGGTCACCGTCACCGGCCACTCGCTGGGCGGCACCCTCGCGCAGATCACGGCGCACGAATTCGGGCTCCGCGGCGAAACCTTCAACGCCTACGGTGCGGCCGGCCTGCGCCAGGGCGTGCCTGCCGGTGGCAACGCGGTCGTCAATCACGTCCGCGCCACCGACGTGGTCAGTGCGGCCAGCCCGCATTACGGTCAGACCCGCGTCTACGCCACCCCGGAAGACATCAGCGCGCTGCAGGACGGCGGTTACGCCAACAATCGCAGGACCTCGCTGCTGCCCTTCGTCGGCGACCCGCGCAATCCGCTGGAAGTCGCCTGGGACCGCGGCGGCCCCGCGCATTCGATCGGCGCCTTCGTGCGCGCCGAGGGCGGCGGCCCGCTGATGACCCAGGACAACATCCAGCGCGCGCAGCAGTTCGATCCGATGATCGACAAGTTCCGCGACGACGTCGGCGCGATCCGCAGCGGCATCACCAACACCTCGCTGGGCGTCCAGGACGGCTGGGACCGTCTGCGTCGCGGCTGGGACGACCTGTTCTCGCAGCGCACCGACATCCAGCGCGTGCCGCTGATCGGCGACACCCCGATGGTCGAACAGGCCTACGCGGCGATCGATCGCAACCGCACGCAGGTCGGCGACGTCGATACGCGCACGGTCGCGAGCCTGGTCGCCGGCGCGCGCGAGCGCGGGCTGACCAGCATCGACAGCGTCGCCGGCAACGAACGCACGTTGTTCGCGGTGCAGGGCCGCACGCCCGACGACCCGGCGGCGCAGGTGGTGCCGATCGATCGCGCGCAGGCGCGCGAACAGCCGCTGGCGGTCAGCGCCCAGCTGGCCTCGAACGCGCCCGCGGCCCCGCAGCTGGAAGAACCCCAGCAACAGCAGCGGATGGCGATGCGCTCCTGAGCGGACCCTTCAGCCTCGCGAAGATCCGCCACGAAAAAAGCCGGCTTTCGCCGGCTTTTTTCTTCATCACGCATCGCGCGGTGCGTGCGCTCAGGTGTACTGCGCGGTCTTCACCAGCAGATGCTTCGCGAACTGGCCGTGGAGATAACCGATACCGCGGGCCAGATGCAGGGTGACGAACAGCATCAGGATGCCCATCACGAACAGCAGCGGCAGCGCGGCATCACCGAACGAGGTGCCGAAGATGCCGTCCTGGACACCGAGCCACATCCAGCCGTCGAAATCGGCATTGACCGTCGCATGGCCGAACCAGACGGCGAGCGGCGCCGCGAGCGAAGCGAACGACACGCCCAGCAGGGTCACCGCCAGGGTGAAGTAGAGAATGCCCAGCGGCAGCATCAGCAGCATGTACAGCAGCGTGGTCCAGCTGCGCGGATCGGAGAACAGCTCGGCGATGCGTGCGGTCCACGGCTTGCCGCGGGTGCCGTAGAGCGGCCGGCGCGGCATGCGCTCGCCGAGCATCACCTCCACGATCCGGCCTTCGAGCAGCGAGAACATCCGCACCGAACCGAAGAACAGGATCACGAACGGGATGCCGATGATCAGCACTCCGAGCCCCAGCGACAGCGACAGCCCGGTCACCGCCCAGGTGAAATAGAAGATGCCGGTGGCCAGCGACAGCAGCATGTAGAACAGCGCCGCATAGGTGCGCGGCTCGGCGATCACGCCGAAGAATTTGCCGAACAGCGAACGGTGCTGGCGCGGCGGCGGCGCGCGCAGCGCGGCCTGCACCTTGACCTCGGTATCGCGGTAGATGTCGGCGACTTCGTCCGGGGCGCCGTAGCTGGACGCGACCCGGGCGATGACATCGGCCTCGCTGGTGCCGGGATTCTCGGCCAGCTCCGAGCGCAGATATTCCTCGGCGTCGTAGAGCGCATCCTGGATCAGCGCCGGATCCGCACCGGCCAGCGACCGCCGCAGATGTTCGAGGTAATCGGGAATGCTGGTCGGCAACGGCGCCTGCACGGCGGTGGCCTGTGCGGAAGTAGTCATGAAAGGCTCCCCTTCAGAACGGAATCGACGGAATCGCGGGTGGCGCACCAGGCATCGGTCCAGGCACGCAGCACCTCGCGCCCCTGGGCGGTGATGCGGTAGTAGCGTCGCGGCGGGCCGCTGATCGATGGCTCCACCTCGCTGGCGAGCAGTCCCGCCGCCTCCAGATTGCGCAGCACCGGGTACAGGGCGCTCTGCTTGCCGCTGAGCACGCCGTCGCCCTGACGCTCCAGGGTCTTGGCGATCTGGTAGCCGTACATCGGTTCGCCCGCCTGCCCCAGCACGGCCAACAGCGCGAGCGACACGGTTCCGGCCGACAGCTCCTTCTGGAACTTGCGCAACAGGGCTTCGGTGGTTTCGTCGATGGCGATGGGCGGGTTCATGCGGTCCCCTGCGGTGGTCTGCTTGTCGTGATCTGCTGCATAGCGTGAAGATCACTCTATCCATAACTTCGATATAGCGAGTGTGCCGGAGGTCATTGCCCCGCCGAGGGGACCCGCCGCTGGCCCGGGCCCCGCTTCTCCGCCAGAATCGTGGCGGCAAGCTTCATGACCATCCAGAATCGCTCGACCATCGAAGGGAGTGTCGTCACCGTGAGCCCGCGCATCCGTCCGTCCATCGCCCTGCCCGCCGCCGCCCTGTGCTTCGCCCTCGCCGCGAGCGCACAGACGCCATCGGAACCCGCCCGGCCACAGACGATGCAGGCGCTCCTGGAGGCCTCGAAGCCGGCCGACTGGCGCACGCTCGACCCGGCGAACACGCTGTACATGGACCTCGACGGCGGACGGGTGGTGATCGAACTGGCCCCGGCCTTCGCCCCGTCGCATGTCGCCAACATCCGCGCCCTGGCCAAGGGCGGGTTCTGGAACGGGCTGAGCATCAATCGCTCGCAGGACAACTTCGTCGTGCAGTGGGGCGACCCGACCGAAGACGAGAAGGACCGAAAACCCCTGCCGAAAGGCGCCAAGGGCAAACTGCCGGCCGAGTTCACCCGCAGCAACCGCAACATCCCCTTCACGCCGTTGCCCGATGTCGACGGCTGGGCGCGGCAGGTCGGTTTCAGCGACGGCTTTCCGATCGGGCTCGACACCACGGACGGCACCGCGTGGCTGGCGCATTGCTATGGCACGGTCGGCGCCGGCCGCGACGTCGCCGCCGACTCCAGCACCGGCGCCGAACTCTACGTGGTGATCGGACAATCGCCACGCCAGCTCGACCGCAACATCACCACCGTCGGCCGGGTCGTGCAGGGCATGGAACTGCTGAGCGTGCTGCCCCGCGGCACCGGTTCGCTGGGCTTCTACGAGAAACCCGAACAGCGCGTCGCGATCCGTTCGATCCGTCTCGCCGCCGACCTCAAACCCGCCGAACGCCTGAAACTGCAGGTCCTGCGCACCGACACCCCGCTGTTCAACGCACTGGTGGAAGCGCGCCGCAACCGTCGCGACGATTTCTACAAGCGCCCGGCCGGCCACATCGATCTGTGCAACGTGCCGCTGCCGGTGCGCATCGCGCCGGAACCGGAGACCAAGCCGAAACCGGAAACCAAGCCGAAGCGCTGAGTCCTTCGACCAATCGCCAATCGCCGGGGGCGCCGCCGCGGACCACAATCGGGCGATCCCCCGTCGACGCCTCCGCATGCGCATCGCTCTGCTCGCCGATCTCCATGCCAATCGCGAAGCGACCGAGGCCTGTCTGTCGAAGCTGCGGAAGCTGGGCTTCGATCGTGCCGTACTGCTCGGCGACATCGTCGGTTACGGCGCCGATCCGGAATGGGCGGTGGACACCGCGCAACGGCTGGTCGACGACGGCGCGATGGCGGTCTACGGCAACCACGACGAGGCCGTGCTGCGCGACGCGCGCACGGATGCGCAATCGCAGAAGCACGTCGATGCGCAGACGGCGATCGACTGGACCCGCGGCCGGCTGAGCGACACGCAGCGCGCATTCCTCGCCGCGTTGCCGGCGAGCATCGAGGACGAAGACCGTCTCTACGTCCACGCCAACGCCTGGGCACCGCTGCAATGGGGCTACATCTCGAACGCGCTCGCGGCGGCGCAGAGCATCGCCGCGACGAAACAGCGCGTGACCTTCTGCGGACACGTGCACGAGCCCGCGCTGTACCACTCGCAACCCGAAGGCGGCGCACGCCATTTCGCGCCGGTCCCGGGCGTCGCGATGCCGCTGCTGGGCAGCCGACGCTGGCTGGCGCTGCCGGGCGCGGTGGGGCAACCGCGCGACGGCAATCCGGCCGCCTGTTGCGCGCTGTACGACACCGCACGCGGAACACTGACCACGCTGCGCATCGCCTACGATCATCACACCGCCGCGCGCAGGGTCGCCGACGCCGGCCTGCCCGCGACGCTCGCGAAACGACTGACGGAGGGTCGATGACATGCCCGTTCCGCTGACACCCGGTCTGATCGTCGATGGTTTCGAGCTGATCGCGCCGCTGCACGAAGGCGGCATGGCGACGCTGTGGCGCGTGACCCATCCCGATCACGCGATCCCGCTGCTGATGAAGCTGGCGCGCGTCGGTTACGGCGAGGCCGCGACCCAGATCGTCGGCTTCGAGGTCGAGCGCATGATCCTGCCGCAACTGCGCGGTCCGCACGTACCGCGCTTCATCGCCGCCGGCGACTATCAGGATCAACCCTGGCTGGTGATGGAACATCTGCCCGGCGACACCCTGCGCCCACTGCTGGATGACGCGCCGCTGCCCCCGGCGCGCGTCGCCGAACTCGGCGCGCTGGCGGCCATCGCGATCCACGCCCTGCACCAGCAGGAGGTCATCCACCTCGACATCAAACCGAGCAATCTGCTGCGCAAGCCGGACGGGAGCGTGGCGCTGATCGATTTCGGGCTGTCGCATCACGCGCATCTGCCCGACCTCCTCGCCGAGCAGTTCCGCGTGCCGATCGGCACCGCGCCCTACATCGCGCCGGAACAGGTGCTGGGCGTGCGCGACGAGCCGCGCAGCGATCTGTTCGCGCTCGGCGTGACGCTCTACCACCTCGCCACCGGCGAACGTCCGTTCGGCAATCCGGGCAGCGAAGCGGGACTGCGCCGCCGGCTGTACCGCGATCCGGTTCCGCCGCGCGCGCTGCGCCCGGACATTCCGCGCTGGCTGCAGGAGGTGATCCTGCGCTGTCTCGAAGTCGATCCCGACGCGCGCCACGCCACCGCCGCGCAGCTCGCGCACGATCTGCAACATCCGGAGCAGGTGCCGCTGACCGAGCGCGCCGACCGCAACCATCGCGACGGTCGTCTGACGGTGATCCAGCGCTGGTGGCAGAACTTCGGCCGCGAACGCGAACCGCGCAAGGCGGTGACCGATCATCTCGATCAGGCACCGCTGCTGATGGTCGCGATCGATCTCAAGCACGAGGACCCGGCCCTGTGCACCGCGCTGCGCGGCACCCTGCAGCGGATCGTGTCGACCTTCCCGCACTCGCGTCTCGCCTGCATCACGGTCATGCGCTCCGCGCGGATCGGCCTCGACAGCTAT
>JAYRTK010000218.1:0-6095 GCA_041919595.1 Lysobacteraceae bacterium | reverse complement strand
GCCTGTGGCTGGCGCACATGGCCGGCATGCCGCTGTCGATGTTCTGGCTGAAGACCGCGCTGATCCTGTTCTTCGTGGTCGGCGCCTGCTGGCTGCCGGTGCTGTGGCTGCAACTGCGCGCCCGCGACCTCGCCCGTGCCGCGGTCGCCGCGGGCACGCCGCTGCCGACGGCGTATTTCCGCGCCATGCGCGCCTGGTTCTGGCTGGGCTGGCCGGCGTTCCTGAGCGTCATGGCCATCTTCTGGCTGATGGTGCGGAAGCCGGTGTGAGCGCGCCGGCGCGGTAAACTGGCGCCATGACTCCGTCCGACACGCCCGCCCCTTCCGACGCCGCCCGGACCGCCTCCGGCGACACCACCCATTTCGGTTTCCGCGACGTCCCGGTCGCGGAAAAACAGAAACTCGTCGGCGAAGTGTTCTCTTCGGTCGCCGGCAACTACGACCTGATGAACGACCTGATGAGCCTCGGCATCCATCGGGTCTGGAAACGCTATTTCGTCGCCACCGCGCAGGTGCGCCCCGGCGACCGCGTGCTGGATCTCGCCGGCGGCACCGGCGACATCGCGGCGCTGCTGAAGGACCGCGTCGGCGATGAAGGGGAACTGGTGCTCGGCGACATCAACGGCGCGATGCTGCGCGTCGGCCGCGACCGCATGACCGATCGCGGCAACGTCCGCGGTTTCGAATACGTGCAGTGCAACGCCGAGACGCTGCCGTTCCCCGACGGCAGTTTCGATCTGGTCACGATTGCTTTCGGCCTGCGCAACGTCACCGACAAGGACGCCGCGCTGCGCGAGATGCACCGCGTGCTGCGCGTCGGTGGCCAGGCCCGCGTGCTGGAGTTCTCCGAAGTCACCGCCGAATGGTTCAGGCCGATCTACGACTTCCACTCGTTCAAGATCCTGCCCCGGCTGGGGCAGCTGTTCGCGAAGGACAGCGACAGCTACCGGTACCTCGCCGAATCGATCCGCAAGCATCCGCCGCAGGACACCCTGAAGGGCATGATGCAGGCCGCGGGTTTCGAGCGCTGTTCGTACAAGAACCTGTCCGCGGGGATCGTGGCGATCCATACGGGGTATCGGATCTGACGCAGCGAAGGCGCCCGCGATGCATCGCGGGTGCGCCGGATCGTCCGGCTGACCGGAGCCTGCCGATCGGGACCGGCTGATCGGAACCGGCCGATCGATAGACGCGCTCGATGCCGGTGGCCGGTCGGGGTGGGACGTGACGTTCAGGGAGCAGTGCCTTCGGCGTCGCAAGGATTCCGCGCAGTGCCTCCCGTCATCAC
Source organism: Lysobacteraceae bacterium (assembly GCA_041919595.1). GTDB lineage: Bacteria > Pseudomonadota > Gammaproteobacteria > Xanthomonadales > Xanthomonadaceae > Lysobacter_I. The sequence continues at coordinate 4,808 of JAYRTK010000218.1, read as the reverse complement.
CCTGCCTCCGGTCGGACCGGGGCCCGGTCCGATCCCGCCGATCAATCCGCGGCCGACCACCCCGCGTCTGGTCGAGAACATCCGCTTCCGGCTGGTGATCCGCCTGGATCGCAATCTTTCGCCGCTGGCGTTCCGCACCGGTCGCCGAGGCTTCGATCTGGCCGCGCTGCAGCAGGCCATCGTCGGGGCCGCGAAGGACGCGTATCCGCGGATCGTGCCGCCGCAACTCGACCGGCGGCCGGCGGGCTGGGATTTCACGATCGAACCGGCGTTTCCCGGCGCGACGATCAAGACGCCGTATCGGTTGTGGTCGTACTTCGTGCTGAGTTTTCCGGCGGTGCGCGGCCGCGATCTCGGCTACATGTGGGATCTCGCGCACCAGATCGTGCGCGACGTGAAGGACGTGGAGTTGGCCTATCCGGAAAGCTTCGGCGATCGCTTCAAGCCGCTGTCCGCTGGTCCGGCGGCGGTGGCGCCGGGCGACATGGCCTGGTCGCTGCGGCAGATGAAGGTGCCGGAAGCGCGGACCTTCGCCGCGTCGCAGGGCCGGCCCGCGGGCGGCGAGGGGGTCGTCGTCGGCCAGCTCGATACCGGCTGGCTGCCGCACCCGCAGCTCGAACCGGGTCTGATCGATCAGACGCGCCAGAAGAACATGCTGTCGGTGGCGGTCTTCCCCCCGCGGCTGGAACTGGCGAACGACGCGACCGATCCGCAGACCGGACTGACCGACATCTTCCATGGACACGGTCTGGCGACCGCATCGGTGCTCGCCTCGCGCGGCGTGATCTTTCCGCCCGATCCGCAGTCGCTGTCGCCGGGCGCGACGCTCAAGAGCGGTACCGGCACGGCGGCCGGTGCGCAGACCTGGTCGACCGCGGGCGGCGAGAACCGCCTGCCGGGCAATGCGGAAGTGGTCGGCGTGGCGCCGGGATCGAGCGTGATCCCGATCCGCTGCACCGATTCGGTGATGCTGACCGGCGACATCGAGATCGCGCAGGCGGTGTGGTACGCCTGCCAGCAGAACGTCGATGTGATCACGATGAGCCTCGGCGGCGTGCCCAGCCCGGTGCTGCACGTCGCGCTGGCGTACGCGGTCAACAGCAGGAACATCGTGTTCTGCGCGGCGGCCGGCAATCTCACCCCGTTCGTGGTGTTTCCGGCGGCGTATCCCGAGGCGATCGCCTGCGCCGGTTCGCAGCCCGACGGCAAACCCTGGCGTTCGCTGTACGGTTCGTCGTTCGGGCCGCAGGTGGACGTGTCGGCACCGGCGCAGGGCGTGTGGATCGCCGACGTGGCGCAGGTCAACAACGTTTCCACGCCGGTGGTGAAGCCCGGCGAAGGGACGTCGTTCGCGACGCCGGCGGTGGCCGGCGCGGCCGCGGTGTGGCTGGCCTTTCACGGTCGCGCGGCGCTGTTGGCGCGCTACCCGGGCATTCCGTTGCAGGACGTGTTCCGCACCCTGCTCAAGCGCACGTCGGCGAACCTCGCCGGCGGTCGCGGCTGGCCGCGCGATTTCGGCGCCGGCGTGGTCGATCTCGATCGCCTGCTGCGCGCGCCGCTGCCGGCGCCGGCCGACGTCGAGCGGGCCGACCCGTGGAGCCCGGATGCCTTCATGGGCTATCTGGCCGACGGCGTGGCGGCCATCGCGGCGGCGGCGGGGGCCTCGCGTCTGCCGCCGGCCGCGGCCGGCGGGATGCTGCTGCTGGAACTGGCGCAGTTGCTGTTCTCGAACACCGATTTCGCGAAATCGGTGACCGACTTCGCCAACGGCGTGCGCCGCACGGTCGACAAGGTGATCGACGACATCGGCACGTTCGTGAGCAACGCGGCGAACGCGGTATCGCAGTTCTTCAAGGATCTGTTGGGACTTTGACCGGCCCGCCGCGCAGGCGCGGGCCGACCACGGGGAGAGTGGGACGATGGACATCTCGAAAACAGGGAACGGCACGGCATCGCTGCGCGGCCGTGCAGGCGGATGGCGCCGATTCGCGCGCTGGTCGCTGTGGCTGCTGCTGTTGGCGTGCAGCGGCCAGGCGTTCGCGCAGAACTGCGGCGCGGAGGGCCAGAACGCCTGCCCGGTGTGGGTGCGCGTGCCCAGCTGCAACGCGCTGCTGGTGGAGTCCGGTGGCCGCTGCGTGCACCCGCCCTGCGGTCGCGAGGGTGAAGCGGCCTGCACGGTCTTCCAGCGCGTGCCGAGCTGCGATGCCGGACTGGTCGAGAACAACGGCCGCTGCGGCCTGCCCACGCCCTGCGGCGCGCAGGGCCAGCGCGCCTGCCGGATCTGGGAGCGCGTGCCCAGCTGCGACCCGTATCTGGTCGAATCCGGCGGCCGTTGCGTGCATCCTGCCTGTGGCCGCGAAGGCGAGGCCGCCTGCACGGTCAACGTGCGCGTGCCGAGTTGCGACATCAATCTGGCCGAAGTCGCCGGCCGTTGCGTGCTGCCCACGCCCTGCGGTAACGAGGGCGAGCGCGCCTGCCGGGTGTGGGAACGCATTCCGAGCTGTCGTCACGCGAATCTGATCGAGTCCGGCGGCCGCTGCATTCATCCGGCCTGCGGTCGCGAGGGCGAAGCCGCCTGCACCGTCAACATCCGTGTGCCGAGCTGCGATGCGGGATTGATCGAAACGAACGGTCGCTGCAGCCTGCCGACGCCCTGCGGCCAGGAAGGCCAGCGCGCGTGTCGCGTGTGGGAGCACGTGCCCAGCTGCCGCAATCGCAACCTGATCGAATCCGGCGGCCGCTGCGTGCATCCGAGTTGCGGCCGCGAAGGCGAGGCCGCCTGCACGCTCAATGTCCGCATACCGAGCTGCGATGAAGGACTGGTCGAGAACAACGGCCGCTGCGGCCTGCCGACACCCTGCGGCCAGGAAGGCCAGCGCGCGTGTCGCGTGTGGGAACACATTCCGAGCTGCCGCAGCCGCAATCTGGTCGAATCCGGCGGCAGTTGCGTGCATCCGAGCTGCGGCCGCGAGGGCGAAGCCGCCTGCACGGTCAATCTCCGTGTGCCGAGCTGCGACGAGGGGCTCGTCGAGAACAACGGCCGCTGCGGCCTGCCGACGCCGTGCGGCAACGAGGGCCAGCGCGCGTGTCGCGTGTGGGAACACATTCCGAGCTGCCGCAGTCGCAATCTGGTCGAATCCGGTGGCAGTTGCGTCCATCCGGCCTGCGGTCGCACCGGCGAGGCCGCCTGCACGGTCAATCTCCGCGTGCCGAGCTGCGACGAGGGACTGATCGAAGTGAATGGCCGCTGCGGCCCGCCGACGCCCTGCGGTGGCGAGGGCGAACGCGCCTGTTTCGTCTGGGAACGCCTGCCGCCCAGTTGCAATGCGGGGCTGCTGGAAACCGGTGGCCGCTGCGTGCATCCGCCGTGCGGTCGCGAAGGCGAACGCGCCTGTCTGCTGACCGAGCGCGTGCCGAGCTGCGATGGCGCGCTGGTGGAAACCGGCGGTCGCTGCGTGCGTCCGTCGCCCGGTTGCGGCGGTCCCGATCAGCCCGCCTGCACCCTGACCCAGCGATTGACGCCGTGCGACGCCGGACTCGCGCAGGTCCGCGGCCTGTGCATCGTGAAGACGCCTTGCGGTGGTCGCGGCCAGCGTGCGTGCGCGCTCGACGAACGCCGCGAGCAGGCGGGCACGTTGCGCGGACGCGCGTGCGCGGTGCGGCTGCGCGAGATTCCCGGCTGCACCGGCGAATGCTTCGGCTCCAGCGGCACCTGCGGCGATCCGCTCGCGCGCATGACCGAGCCTTCGATCGACATGCGGCTGCTGCCGCGCACCGCGCCGATGCGCGGCTACGCCGACGTGCATGTGCACATGTTCTCGCACCTCGCGTTCGGTGGCGGCGTGCTCGCCGGGCGGCCCTACGACCCGCAGGCCGGCGCGGCCGCCGCGCTCAGGCCCGACTACGCGACCGATCTGGATCTGGTGTCGTTCGCCGGCACCGATCTGCCGACGGTGAACTGCCCGCCCACGATTCCCGGCTGCGGACGGGTGGTGCTGCATGGCGACCATGTGCCGGTGATCGACGACAGCGCGGGCATGGGGACGGGCGACGGCACGACCTCGAACTTCGGCGCGCCGCTGTTCAACGGTTGGCCGACCTGGCACACCACCAGTCATCAGCAGGTCTATTACCGCTGGCTCGAACGCGCCTGGCGCGGTGGCCTGCGGCTGATGGTGATGCTGGCGGTCAACAACGAGGTGCTGTGCAAGACCTCCAAGCGCGTGCGCGGCACCGACTGCGATCGGTCGATGCCCGCGATCGACGCGCAACTGCAGGCGGCGAAGGATTTCGAGCGCTGGATCAACGCCCAGCGCGGCGGCGGCTGGTTCGTCATCGTGCGCACGCCCGACGAGGCCGAGCGCGCGATCCGCGCGGGCAAGCTGGCGGTGGTGCTGGGCATCGAGACCGACAGCCTGTTCGACTGCAAGGCGTTCCGGCCCTGCTCGCCGCAGTACATCGCGGAGCAGGTCGCGAAGTATCGCGACCTCGGCGTCCGCCACATCTATCCGGTGCACAATTTCGACAACGGTCTGGTCGGCACCGCGGTGTGGATGAACATCCTCAATGCCGGCAACCGCGTGATCGAACGCCAGTGGTACGACGTCGGCGCATGCACCACGTCGGATTTCCGTCCGAGCACGGATTTCGCATCGTTCGCGGTGGGGCCGATCTTCAATCTGATCGAGGACAACAACAACGTTCCCTATCCGGCGTATCCGCCGCGTCCCGGCTGCAACGTGCGCGGGCTCGCGCCGGGTGGCGTCGATCTGGTCGGGCAACTGATGAACGCCGGCATGATGATCGAC
>JAYRTK010000217.1:0-6103 GCA_041919595.1 Lysobacteraceae bacterium | reverse complement strand
GGGACCGATGCGCGAACCGCCCGAGCGCGGCGAGCGCTGCGACTTCCGGGTGGTGAATCTGGGCGACGAAGCGGCCGAGGCCGGCTTCGGCGAATGGCCGATGCGCCTGTCCGCGGGCGAGGCCGTGGCCCTGCGCGGCCAGCGCAGCGTGCCGCTGTCCGCCTTCGCCGGCCAGCGCGTGCACGCGGTCGCCGGCATCGGCGATCCCGAGCGTTTCTTCACGATGCTGCGCGGGCTGGGGATCGCGGTGGTGCCGCATGCGTTTCCCGACCATCATCGCTACGTCGCCGCGGATTTCGCCTTCGGCAGCGAGCTGCCCGTGCTGATGACCGAGAAGGATGCGGTGAAATGCGCGGCCCTCGCCGCCGACGGTCTCTACAGCGTGCCGATCCGCGCGCAGTTGCCGGAAGCCTTCTGGGTGGCCCTGCTGGACCGCCTCCACGAAACGATGAAAGGAGCGCGTGCATGACGAAGACGATAGGGTTCCGGGTGGCGGTCGCGCTGCTGTCGGCCGGCTGGGTGGTGCCGATGTGGATGGGCGTGCGCACGCTGCTGGACTTCGTCGAACTGGAGCTGTGGCCGCTGTTGCTGGAACAGCCGGAACTCAATTCCTTCCCCTTCATTCCGTTCGCCGGCGACTGCTTCGCGCTCGCCTTCTTCTGGCTGGCCGTGGTCGTCGCCGGCTGGAGCTGGGTCGGCGTGGGCGCGCTGCAGAAGAGATGAGGCCATGAGCATCGATTTCGTCGTCGCCATTCCCGCCCGCTACGCCGCCTCGCGTTTGCCGGGCAAGCCGCTGCGCCCGCTCGGCGGTGAACCGCTGGTGTCGCACGTCGCGCGCCGGGCGCTGGCCGCGGGCGCACGCGAGGTCTGGGTCGCGACGGACGACGCGCGCATCGCCGATGCGCTCGCCGACAGCGGGGTGCGCATCGCCATGACCTCGGCCGATCACGTCTCCGGCACCGACCGCCTGGCCGAATGCGCCGCGATCGCGGGCTGGGACGACGCGACCGTCGTCGTCAATCTGCAGGGCGACGAGCCCTTCGCCCCCGCCGCCGGCATCCGCGCGGTGGCCGAGACCCTGATCGCTTCCGGCGCACCGATGAGCACGCTGGCGACGGCGATCGACGACATCGGCGCGTTGTTCGATCCGAACACGGTCAAGCTGGTCCGGGCCGCCAGCGGCGACGCGCTGTATTTCAGCCGCGCTCCGCTGCCCTGGGCGCGCGACGCCTTCGCCCTCGACCGCACGACGCTGCCGCCGGACGGCCCCTGGCTGCGGCATATCGGCATCTACGGCTACCGCGCCGGCTTCCTGAAGCGGTTCGCGGCGTTGCCGCCGTCGCCGCTGGAACGGATCGAGTCGCTGGAACAACTGCGCGCGCTGGAGGCCGGCCACCGGATCGCGGTGGCGCTGACCCCGGCCGCCTTCCCGCCGGGGATCGACACCCCGGAGGATCTCGAGCGGGCCGAGCGTCACCTCGCCGCCGGCATGGGGGGCTGAATGCGCCTGCTGATGGTCTGTCTGGGCAACATCTGCCGATCGCCGCTGGCCGAGGGGGCGGTCCGCGCCCATCTGGACCGGCACGGTCTGGACTGGGTCCACGTCGATTCCGCCGGGACGGGGGGATGGCATGCCGGCGAGCCCCCGGATCGTCGCAGCATCGCGGTGGCCGCGAGCGCCGGGGTCGACATCCGCGGCCAGCGCGCCCGCAAGCTGCATGCAGGCGATTTCGAAGCCTTCGACTGGCTGCTCTGCGCCGACCGCAGCGTGCTGCGCGACGTGCGCGCGATGGCGCCGGTCGGCACCGCCGCGCAGCCTGCGCTCCTGCTGGAATGGGCGGGTCTGGGCGAGGGCGGCGAGATTCCCGACCCCTACGCCGGCGATGCCGGGGATTTCCGCCGGGTCTGGGCCATGGTCGACGCCGCCGCGGCCGGCATCGTCGCCCGGATCGGAGGCGCGGCGGCCGGATCCGGACCCTCGCGCTGATGGCAGGTTGACGCTCGCGCCCGGACTGCGGATGCTGATCGACGCATGGACATGTCTCCCGCCCCCGAATTTCCCGCCTCCCTGGAGTGGCTGAATCTGGCCAGACCGCTGCGCATGGCGCAGTTGCGGGGCAGGATCACCGCCCTGGTCTTCGTCAACGCCGGTTCCGCCTGGTGCCAGCAACGGCTCGCCGACCTCTCGATCCTGCGCAAACGTCACGGTGAGCACCTGCACGTGGTCGCGATCAACGTGCCCCGGTTCGACCACGAACGCGACCCGAAGCGGGCGCTGAAGCGCCTGCAGCGGCTGCCGCCCGATTTTCCGTTCGCGCACGATGCGGACTGGGTGGCGTGGCAGCACTTCGGCATCGATGCCTGGCCCACGGTGGTGTTCATCGACGGCCAGGGTCGGTTGCGCGATCGCGTCGTCGGCGACACCCCCGTGCGCGAGCTCGATGCGCGGATCAGCCAGTTGCGCGGCGAGGAAGAGCCGCAGTCGGTCAATCCCGATCCGATCGAGCTGCGCCGCAACCGCGAACCCGACCTGCCGCTGCGCTTCCCGATGGGCATCGCCGCCAACGCGCAATACGTCTACGTGGTCGATTCCGGTCATCATCGCGTGCTCGAATGCGCGCCCTCGGGCCGGATCCATCGCCAGTTCGGCAGCGGCGGCCCTGGGTTCATCGATGGTCCGATGGAACTGGCCGCGTTCCAGAGTCCCCAGGGGCTGTGCCTGCTCCGCGACGCCCTCTACGTGGCCGATACCGGCAATCACGCGGTGCGGCGGATCAAGCTCAGCACCGGCGACGTCGACACCATCGTCGGCGCGGGTCGGCCCGGACAGCCCGTGGAGGGCACGGTGCATGATCCGCGTTCGGTCGCGCTGGATCAGCCGCGCGCGATCGCGGTCTCGCCGTCGAACACGGTCTGCATCGCCACCGCGGGCGACAACCGGATCTGGGCCTACGATCTGGGCGACCGTTCGCTGCGCCTGCTCGCCGGCTCCGGAGCGATGGAGCTGACCGACGGCGAAGGCGCCGCGGCCGCCTTCGTCGGCCCCAGTGCGCTTTCGATCGTGCAGCAGATCCTCTACGTGTGCGACGAAGCCGGCTCGGCCATCCGCAGCGTGCATCTGCGCACGCGTCAGGTATCGACCCTGGTCGGGCAGGGGGCGTGGCGCTTCGGCAACATCGAGGGCTCGCGCGCCGATGCGCTCCTGCAGCAGCCGCAGGCGATCGCGCTCGACGGCACCTCGCCGGTGCTGTGGGTGGCGGACAGCGGCAACGATCAACTGCGCACCCTGCGCCTGGGGGGCGGCGAACTCAGCACGATCAGCCTGCCGCAGCGGCTGCACTCGCCGGCCGGTCTGGCCGTGTTCAGCGGCGTGATCTGGATCGCCGACACCGATGCCCATGCGGTGCTGCGTTTCGATCCCGCGGACGGCAGCCTGCGGCAGATCCCGATCGGCGAATGATCCCGGAGCGGCCCCCCGCGACGGCCGACCATGCATTCGACGGCCGCGCCTACGCACGTGAGCTGACCGCCGCGCCCGGCGTCTACCGGATGTACGACGTCGACGGCGGCCTGCTCTACGTCGGCAAGGCGGCCTCGTTGAAGAAGCGCGGCGTCAGCGACATCACCAAGGCGCGGGCGGCCCGCCCCGCGGCGCTGGTGGCGCCGCTCGCGCGGATGGAAGTCACCGTCACCCGCACGCCGGCCGAAGCGCTGTTGCTGGAGAACCAGCTGATCAAGTCGCTGCGCCCGCGCTACAACGTGCTGCTGCGCGACGACAAGAGCTATCCCTGGGTGGTGCTGACCCGTGAAGCCTGGCCGCGGATCGCGTTCCATCGCGGCGCGCGTTCGCTGCCGGGGCGCTATTTCGGCCCGTATCCGAGCGTGCCGGCGGTGCGCGAGACCCTCAATCTGATGCAGAAGATCTTCCGCCTGCGCAGTTGCGAGGACAGCGTGTTCCGCAACCGTTCGCGGCCCTGTCTGCAGTACCAGATCGGCCGCTGCAGCGGTCCCTGCGTCGGCCTGGTGCAGGCGCGCGATTACGCAGACGCGGTGCGCCAGGCGACCATGTTCCTCGACGGCCGCAGCGACGATCTCACCGCCGAGCTGACCGCGGCGATGGAGGATGCCAGCACCCGTCTGGATTTCGAGGAGGCCGCGCGCCTGCGCGATCTCGTCGCCTCGATCCGCAAACTGCAGTCGCGCCAGTACGTCGACGGCCATGCGGCCGACCTCGACGTGCTCGCGGTGGCGATGCAGGGCGCGCAGGCCTGCGTGATGCTGTTGATGTTCCGCGACGGCCGCAATCTGGGTACCCGCAGCTTCTTCCCCAAAACCAACGGCGAGGACAGCGCCGGCGAGGTGCTGGGCGCCTTCGTGTCGCAGTACTACGCCGAGCAGACGCCGCCGCGCGAGATCGTGCTCGATCGCGAGATCCCCGACCTCGACATGATCGAGGAGGCGTTCGGAGTCGCGGCCGGACGCCGGGTGCAGCTCAAGATCAACGTCCGCGGCGAACGTGCGGGGTATGTCGACCTGGTCCGCCGCAACGCGACCCTGGCGCTGGCGACCGAACTGGGCAGCAACGCCGCGCAGCGGGCCCGCGCCGAGGGCCTGCGCGACCTGCTCGGCCTGGAGGACGTCCCGCAGCGGATCGAATGCTTCGACATCAGCCACACCATGGGCGAGGCCACGGTGGCTTCCTGCGTGGTCTTCGACGCCGACGGCCCGGTGCGCGGCCAGTACCGGCGCTACAACATCGAGGGCGTGGCACCGGGCGACGACTACGCCGCGATGCGCCAGGCCCTGGAGCGACGGTTCCGGCGTGCGGTCGATGCGGCGGAGGCCGCAGCGCCCGGGGCGGTCGCGCAGGCATCCGCGGACGATGCGGGCGCCGTCGCGGGCCCGGTGCGCGCGACCCTGCCCGATCTGCTGCTGATCGACGGCGGCGCCGGGCAGGTCGCCCAGGCCCATGCGGTGCTCGCGGACCTCGGGGTGGTCGACGTGCATGTGGTCGGCGTCTCCAAGGGCGAGGCGCGGCGGCCCGGGGACGAGACCCTGCTGCTGCCGGACGGCCGCAGCCTGCATCCCGGGGCGGGCTCGCCGGGGCTGCAGCTGATCCAGCAGGTTCGCGACGAGGCGCACAGGTTCGCGATCACCGGGCATCGCGGACGGCGCCAGAAAGCGCGCACGGCGAGCCGGCTGGAAGATATTCCCGGCATCGGACCGCGCCGACGCGCTAATCTGTTGCGGCATTTCGGCGGATTGGGCGGTCTGAAGGCGGCGGGCGTCGAGGAGATCGCCCGGGTCGAAGGCATCAACGCCGCGCTCGCCGAGCGTATCTACGCCTCCCTGCATGGACTGGAGCGGAAAGACACCCCATGAAGCTGACGGTACCGACCATGCTCACGCTCGCGCGGATCGTCATGATCCCGGTGCTGGTGCTGGTTTTCTATCTCCCCTACGGCTGGACCAATTTCGCCTCTTCCGCGATCTTCGCGCTGGCCGCGATCACCGACTGGCTGGATGGCTGGATCGCGCGCCGCTACCACCTGCATTCCGCCTTCGGCGCATTTCTCGACCCGGTCGCGGACAAGTTGATGGTGGCGGTGGCGCTGTTCCTGATCGTGCAGGGCCACCCGACCCGCTGGATGGCGCTGTGGGCGGCGGTGATCGTCGGCCGCGAAATCGCGGTCTCGGCGCTGCGCGAATGGATGGCCGAACTGGGCCAGCGGGCCACGGTGAAGGTCGCGGCGATCGGCAAGATCAAGACCGTGGTGCAGATGGTCGCGCTGACGATGCTGCTGTATTCGGTGGTTCCCGGACGCAAGCCGGCGCCGTGGCCGCACGATCTGATCTTCCACGTCGGTGACTGGCTGCTGGCCGCCGCGGCCCTGCTGACGCTGTGGTCCGGCGCCCAATATCTGATCGCCGCGTGGCCGGCCCTGATGGCCGATGAAAAAAAGAGTGTTGACACCGCCGCCGTAGACGCTAAAATTTCAATTCCTCCGCGGGAATAGCTCAGTTGGTAGAGCACGACCTTGCCAAGGTCGGGGTCGCGAGTTCGAGTCTCGTTTCCCGCTCCAAGTTATGATCTACAGACTTC
>JAYRTK010000216.1:0-6125 GCA_041919595.1 Lysobacteraceae bacterium | reverse complement strand
TCCGTCGACCGATTCCGAAGCCGGCGACTCCGATCTGTCGCTGCTGTCCTATCTGGACTGCAGCGAGAACGCCTTCCTCGAATACCAGAAGCGCGTGCAGGGCGCGGACTACGCCAAGAGCTTCGGCTATCTCGCCTACCACACGCCGTTCGGCGGCATGGTCAAGGGCGCGCACCGCAATCTGATGCGCAAGCACGCCAAGGGCATTTCGGCCGCCGACATCGAGGCCGATTTCTTCAAGCGCATGGGGCCGGGCATCACCTACTGCCAGCGGGTCGGCAACATCATGGGCGCGACCGCGATGATGTCGCTGGCCAGCACCATCGACAACGGCGATTTCAGCAAGCCGCAGCGCGTCGGCGTGTTCTCCTACGGTTCGGGCTGCTGCTCCGAGTTCTTCAGCGGTGTCGTCACCCAGCAGAGCCAGGACCGGTTGCGCGAAATGAAGATCGCCGACCAGCTCGATCGTCGCTACGAACTGACCATGGACGAGTACGAGAGCATGCTGGTCGGCAGCAAGGCGGTGCGTTTCGGTACCCGCAACGTCGTGCTCGATACCGGGTTCATCCCGCAGGCGATCAAGGCCCACGGCAGGCCGACCCTGTTCCTGAAGGAAATCAAGGAATACCGGAGGATCTACGAATGGATGTCGTAGTCGACGCCGGCACCGGATTCGAGACCCTCAAGGTCCGTTTCCAGGAGGACGTCTGCTTCGTCCAGCTGTACCGCCCGGATGCGAACAACACCATCAACGACCGGTTGATCGCCGATTTCAACCGGCTGCTCGACCAGCACGAGGCGCGGATCCGCATCCTCGTGCTCGAAGGGCTGCCGGAGGTGTTCTGCTTCGGCGCCGATTTCAAGGCGCTGGAGCAGGATATCGCGCGCGGCGTCGGCGGCCCGCTGTTCGATCCGGCGCCGATGTACGACCTGTGGCTGCGGTTGGCCATGGGGCCGTTCGTGTCGGTGGCCCATGTCCGCGGCCCGGCGAACGCCGGCGGCATCGGCTTCGTGGCCGCCTGCGACATCGTGCTGTGCGACGAGACCGCCACCTTCGGCCTGTCCGAGCTCTTGTTCGGGCTGATGCCGGCCTGCGTGCTGCCGTTCCTGATCCGCCGGATCGGGCCGGCGAAGGCCAACACCATGACCCTGCTGACCGAGCCGGTGTCGGCGCAGACCGCGCTCGACTGGGGGCTGGTCGACGACCTCTCCGCCGACAGCGTCAACCTGCTGCGGCGCAAGTTGCTGCGCCTGCGTCGCCTGCCGGTGTCGGGCATCCGACGCTACAAGCGCTACATGGAAGGCTGGGGCGAAGATCTGGTCGCCGCGCGTTCGCGCGCGCTGGCGGCCAACGTGGAAGTGTTCTCCGATCCCGAGAACCGCGCCAAGATCGCGCGCTACGTCAGCACCGGAGCGTTTCCATGGGAGGACTGACGACGTCCGCGGACGCGGTCGCCCTGCACGAGGTCGAGCCGGGCATCCTGCAGATCACGATGCAGGACCGGGCCAGCAAGAACACCTTCTCCACCGCGCTGGTCGAGGGTTTGATCGCGGCGTTCGACGCGATCGGCCGGGACACGCGCTGCAAGGCGGTGATCCTGACCGGGTACGACAGCTATTTCGCCAGCGGCGGCACCAAGGAAGGCCTGTTCGATCTCTCGGAAGGCAAGTCGAAGTTCTCCGATCGCGATTTCTACAGCCTGGCCCTGCATTGTCCGGTGCCGGTCGTGGCCGCGATGCAGGGGCACGGCGTCGGCGGCGGATTCGTGCTGGGCCTGTTCGCGGATTTTCCGATCCTCAGTCGCGAAAGCGTCTACACCACCAACTTCATGAAATACGGCTTCACCCCGGGCATGGGCTCGACGTTCGTGCTGCCGGCGAAGCTCGGCCTGAGTCTCGCCGAGGAGATGATGATCACGGCCCGCACCTACCGCGGCGAGGACCTGCAGCGGCGCGGCGTGCCGTTCCCGGTGCTGCCGCGCCACGAGGTGCCCGGATACGCGCTGGAACTGGCCAGGAGCATCGCCGAAAAGCCGCGGCTCTCGCTGGTGACGCTGAAGGATCATCTGGTGGCGGGGCTGCGCGCGGGACTCGATGCCGTGATCGCGCAGGAAGAGACGATGCACGAGAAGACGTTCCGCCAGCCGGAGGTACGCGACCGCATCCGCGATTACTTCGACGGTTGAACGATCCACAACCGTGTCGTGCGCCGTGCGTGCCGGGATCGGCGCGCCTCGATCCGGCCCGTACGATCCGCAATCCCCGAGTACGCAATCCCCAACCCGCAATCCCCAATCCGGCCAACGCCGGCATCCGCAGCGCCGCGCCCATCGACGGGCCGGCGATGCCCATCCAGGAGCAGGACCGCAATGAGCGTCAACAAGGAAACGATTCTCGAAACCCTCTATCGCCACACCCGCGAAGTGCTGCCCGAACTGGCGGACCACGCGTTCAAGGCGGGTGACTCGCTGCGCGAGCTGGGCGCCAATTCGGTCGACCGCGCGGACATCATCATGCTGACCCTGGAGTCGCTGTCGCTGCGCATCCCGATGGTCGATCTGGCCCGCGCCGAGAACATCGATGCCCTGGCCGAGATCATCCATGCCAAGAGCTGAGCCCTCGGCCATCGCGATCACCGGGCTCGGTGTCGTCAGCGCCATCGGTGCCGACGCCGCCGAGTTCCAGGCGGCGCTGCTGCAGGGGCGCGGCGCGTTCGGCGTGATGGCGCGTCCCGGGCGGCAGGTGCCCGTCCGCGATGGCGACGGTACCGGGGTCGCTTCGGCCTTTCTCGGCGCGGAGCTGGCGCCGCTGGATCGACCGCTGGCGCGCTCGCGGATCGCCGACCGCAAGATGTCGCTGTCCGCGCAGGCGGCGCTGCATGTGGTCGATCAGGCCTGGATCGACGCGGAGCTGGACGCGCTGCCGCCCGAGCGCGTCGGCCTGGTGGTCGGCGGATGCAATGTGCAGCAGCGCGAACTGGTGCTGCAGCACGACCGCTATCGCAGCCGTGAAGCGTATCTGCGCCCCACCTACGGCATGTCCTTCATCGATACCGATCTGTGCGGCGTGTGCACCGAGGCCTTCGGTATCCGCGGTCGCGCGTGGACGGTCGGCGGCGCGTCGGCCAGCGGCCAGCTCGCGGTGATCGAAGCCGCCGAGGCGGTGCTCTCCGGACGCGTCGACGCCTGCATCGCCGTCGGCGCGCTGATGGATCTGTCTTACTGGGAGTGCCAGGGACTGCGCGCGCTCGGCGCGATGGGCTCGGATCGCTACGCCACGGCACCCGATCTGGCCTGCCGGGCGTTCGACACCCAGCGCGACGGCTTCATCTTCGGCGAAGCCTGCGGCGCGGTGGTGCTGGAGCGCGCCGATGCGGTCGCACGGCGCAGCCGGTCGCCCTACGCCCGTCTCGCCGGCTGGAGCGTCTGCATGGACGCGCACCGCAATCCCGATCCGTCCGCGGACGGCGAGACGGCGGCGATCCGGGGCGCGCTGGCGGCCGCGGGCCTGAGCCCGGCGGACATCGATTACGTCAATCCGCACGGCACCGGTTCGCCGCTCGGCGACGTGGTCGAGCTGGAGAGCCTGCGTCGCAGCGGACTCGCCCACGCCAGGATCAACGCCACCAAGCCGCTGACCGGTCACGCGCTGACGGCCGCGGGGACGCTGGAACTGATCGCGATCCTGCTGCAGATGCAGGCGGAGCGGCTGCATCCCGTGCGCAACCTCGTGGAGCCGATCGATCCCGGCTTCCGCTGGGTCGGTCCGGCGGGGGAGGCGCACGCCATCGACAACGCCATCAATCTCAGCATGGGCTTCGGCGGCATGAACACCGCGGTCTGCGTGCAGCGCTGGCGCTGACGTCGCGGCCCCTGCTTCGACCCGATTTCCGGATTCCACTTCAACGATCGCGCACGCAACGATCACGCATCGAGACGAACGACCATGAAGATCTACATGTTTCCCGGCCAGGGCGCCCAATCCAGAGGCATGGGCGAACACCTCTTCGACCGGTTTCCGGAACGGACGCGACAGGCGGAGGCCCTGCTCGGGTATTCGATCCGCGAGTTGTGTCTGCAGGATCCGCGCGAGGAGCTCGGCCAGACCCTGTTCACCCAGCCGGCGCTGTACGTGGTGAACGCGCTGGCGTATTTCGCGCGCCATGAAGACGATGGCGGGCGCGATCCGGACGTGGTGCTCGGTCACAGCCTCGGCGAGTTCGATGCGTTGATGGCGGCCGGCTGTTTCGATTTCGAGACCGGTCTGCAACTGGTGCGCAAGCGCGGCGAATTGATGAGCCGGGCGCAGGGCGGCGGCATGGCGGCCATCCTCAACGCCAGCCGGGAAGAGATCGAGGAGATCCTGCGCGAGAACGATCTGCGCAACGTCTATCTGGCCAACTACAACTCGCCGTCGCAGATCGTCCTGTCGGGGCTGCGCGAGGAGATCGACCGGGCGGAGCCGCTGTTCCGCAAGGGCCGCATCCGCTTCTATCCGCTGGCGACCAGCGGCGCCTTCCATTCGGTGTTCATGCGCGAGGCGATGGAACAGTTCCGCGAGCATCTCGCGGGTGTGGTCTTCTCGGCGCCGCGCATTCCGGTCGTGGCCAACGTCACCGCGCGCCCGTATCGCGGCGACGCGATCCTCGAAACGCTGGCCGACCAGATCGCCAGCACCGTGCGCTGGTCCGAGAGCGTGCAATACCTGCTGGCGCAGGCGAAACGCGACGGCCGCGATCCGGCGTTCGTGGAACTCGGCCCCGGCGAAGTGCTGACCCGGCTGGTGCAGACCATCCGGTCGCAGACCCCGGACGCCGTGCTCGACCAACTGATCGCGGAGACCGCGGCGCCGACGGACGCGCCATCGGTGGCGACACCGGCGGCGTCCGCGGTCGCGGTCGATGCGCCTGCATCCGGCGCGCCGGTGACGGTCGAGCGCAAGGTCGCGGACTGGAACGCGCGTCATCGGATCGGCACCCGGGTGCAATCGACCCGCGAAGGCTACGGCGCGCTCGAGACCCGCACCGAGGCGATGATCCTGTTCGGTCACCGCGCCGCGGTCTACATGAAGGGCTACAACGGTTATTTCGATCTGGACGAACTGACCGCCGCGTGATCGACGCATGCGCTCGCCGCGGACTCGGGCCGTGGCGAGCGGCGGCTCGAAGCAACGAGCGATGCCTCGAAGCAGGCGGCATCGTCACGGACGCCGCCGGCATGACGCACCGGCACGGCAGTGGAGTCAGCGCAGGCGCTTGGCTTCCGCGGCGAACACCGGTTGCAGGCGCCGCAGGGTGGCGAGGGCTTCGATGAGGTCGGCCTCGGTCTCGTAGTTGCGCTGCTGCAGCCAGTTGACCAGTCCCTCGCAATAGCGAACGCGGTCTTCCTGCGAGCCGGCGAGAAGTTCCGTGCGCATCGAGGTCTTCAGCTCGTCCTGGTCCTCCGCGAAATTGCGCTCCACGTCCTTCCGTTGCGCGGCTTTGCCCCCGGACATCAGGGTCTTGAGCAGATCCATCCCGGCGAGTACCTCCTTGTGCGCGGCGTCGTTGCGTTCGTGCCATGCGGTCATGGCGCTGGCGTTGGCCGGCGTGGTGGCGGGCACGATCTCGTCGCAGAGGCCCTGGATGGTGAAGCCGAGGTTGCTGGCGGCGTTGAGGGTGAGTGCGGCGGTGTAGAAGTGCTCGAAATCCGCTTCGTTCGGCGGTGCGGCGGCGGCGGCGGGAAGGGCGGTCACGGACAACAGCAGCGCGGTCAGCAGGGGACGGGTCATGGGAATCGCTCCGGAATGCGTGGGATGGGGTGGGCGCGCGCGGTGCGGCTCAGCTTAGATCACCCAGGCCGCATGCAGCGGCGCGGTGCCGTTCCAGCGGGCGCGGCCGCCGAGCGCGGCCAGTTCGATCAGTACGCCGGCGCCGACGATCTCGGCCTGCAGCCGTTCGGCGAGGGCGCGCGCGGCGTCGAGCGTGCCGCCGGTCGCGAGGACGTCGTCGACGATCAGCACGCGCGCGCCGGGGCGCAGGGCGTCGGCATGCAGCTCCAGGGCGTCGCGCCCGTATTCCAGCGCATAGGCCTGCGACAGCGTGCGGCCGGGCAGCTTGCCGGGTTTGCGCACGGGCACGAAACCGG
>JAYRTK010000215.1:0-6154 GCA_041919595.1 Lysobacteraceae bacterium | reverse complement strand
GCAACTGCCGTTGACCGAGGCCTTCGACGGCGTCTTGCTGTTGGCCCAGGACAGGTACACCGTGCCGTGTTCGACCGGCTTGAACACGAGGCCGGCGCGATAGGACATCAGGTTCTCATCGTTGCGGGCCACCGGATTCACGCCGATCAACTCCCCGCGCGTCGCGTTCGCGGTCGACACGACCCAGGTCGTGGTCGCGCCGCGATTGCGGTCGTAGCGCGCGCCCAGATTCAGCATCCAGCGTTCGCCGAATTTCAGGGTGTCGAACAGGTAGACCGACGCGCTGTCGAGATCGCCCTCGGTCTTCGCGCTGCGGAAGTAATGGCGCGGACCGCGCCAGACGTTGTCCGGATCGCGGAAGGTCTGGTACGGATAAGCGGCGGCGGTGTTCGGCAGCGCGCTGCCATCGGCGTTGAAGAATTCGCCGCCGTTCTCGCCCTCGAAGGATTCGGTGGCGAAGGCGATGCCGCCGACCAGCGCATGGCGCACGCGGCCGGTGGCGAAGCGCGCGGTCACGTCGGTCTGGCTCACCGCGATGGTGTTGCGGGTATCGCGGATGAAGCCGCGCGGCCCGCCGCTGGGCAGCCAGGTGCCGGCAGGCTGGCCTGCCGCGCATGCCTGGCCGGTGTAGGGACTGGTGCCGTCATCGAGGCACCAACTGCCCTGCAGCGCGGTCACGTTCGAGTATTGATCCACGCGCTGGATGCGCGCGAGGCTGCGCAGTGTCGCCGCATCGCCGAAGTCGTGCTCGAACACCGCGGTCAGCATGTCCGCATCGATGGTCTGCGCCGAAACGTTGCGGTAGCCGAAGTAGGTTTCCGGGTCGACACCGGGCAGCGGACCGTCGTTGTACATGTTGAGCGCGTAGGGCACGCCGTACTGCGGGATGTTGTCGTCGCTCTGGTGGAAATAGGACACGGTGAAGCGGGTGTCGGAGCCCAGCCCGAACGCCAGCGAGGGCGCGAAGCCCCAGCGACGGAAACGCTCCACCTCACGGCCGGGGACATCGCTGGCGTGGACCATCGCGTTGAGACGCAGGGCGACACCTTCACCGAACTCGAAATTGCTGTCCGCCGTGGCGCGGGTGTAGCCGTCGGTGCCGAGCCCGGCGGTGAAGACGTGGGCGTCGCCCTCGCGCGCGGTCTTGCCGACCAGATTGATGCTGCCGCCGACCGATCCGGCGCCCGACACCGCGGAGTTGGCGCCGTTGATCAGTTCGATCGATTCGAGATTGAAGGTGTCGCTGCGGGTGTAGAGCGCGCTGTCGCGCACGCCGTCGGTGGTGATGTCGCTGGTCGCGGTGTAGCCGCGCAGGGTGATGCTGTCGCCGTAGCCGCCACCGCCCTCGCCGGCGCCGAAGGTGATGCCGGGCAGGGTGCTCAGCACATCGCGCAGGCCCAGCAGGTTCTGCTGTTCGATCGCCTCGCGGTTCACCACGGTGATGGTCTGTGGCGTATCCGTCAGCGGTTCGGTGTACTTGGGCGAGTCGGCCCTGCGTTCGCGCGTCCCGACGACCTCGACGGTGTCGATCTCGGCGGCGGCATCGGTGGTGCCTTGGGAGGCGTCGGCGGGGGAGTTGGCGAACGCGGGACCGCAGACGGTCAGGGACAGCGCCACGGCGAGCGGCGTCAGCCGGGCAGAGGGGGAGGAAGTGGTCATCAGCCTGATGCAGAGCAGGGGACTGCGGATGGCTGGAATCGGCTACCGCGACGGCGAAATACTAATGAGAATCGTTATCGAATGGAAGCCCCCGGCCGTACCCCGTACCCGGCGCGGCTTGGTCGCCGTCACGGGGCCGGCGTAGCATGCGGTTCCCCCGTGGTGTCCTGCGAGCTCCCATGCCCGTGCCGTCGTCGACGAACCGCCCTTGCCGCACCCGCGGAATCGCATCATGAGCCTGCTGCTGGTCCGCCATGGCCAGGCGAGTTACGGCGCCGCCGATTACGACAATCTCTCCGAGCGCGGCCACCTGCAGGCGCGTCGTCTCGGCGAATGGCTGGCCGGTGGCGGTCACCGCTTCCGCACGGTGATCGTCGGCGGCATGCGCCGTCATTTGCAGACCGCCGAGGGCGTGGCCGCGGCGTTCGCCGCGCGCGGGCTGGATCTGCCCGAACCGATCGCCGATGCCGGATTCGCCGAATTCGATCATCACGCCGTCTTCAGCACCTGGCTGGAACGCAATGCCGACGATCCGGTCGCCATCGCCAGTCGCAGCGGCGATCCGCGCGATGTGGGCGCGATGCTGCAGGCGTCGCTGCTGGCCTGGGCCCGCGACGAACTGCCGGGCCTGCCGGAAAGCTGGGACGCCTTCGGCCACCGCGTGCACGCGGCCGGCGAGCGCCTGCAGGCCCTGGCCGGCGACGGCGAGGCATTGGTGCTCAGCTCCGGCGGCGTGATCTCGCGGCTCGCGCAGCTCGCCCTCGACGTGCCCGATGCGCGCGCGGTGGAATTGAACCTCTCGCTGCGCAACAGCGCGGTGTCGGAATTCCATCCGCACCGCGGCCGGCTGCGGATGGGCTCGTGGAACGCGCTGCCGCATCTGCACGGCGAGCGCGCGCTGTGGACGTACTATTGAGCGCGTCGCCACGCCCGGAACGCAGATGACCGCCGAACCCACCGCCGAACCCGTCGCCACGCTGTTCCCCTTTTCCGAACGCTCGCGCCGGCTGCAGGCCGAGGTCGCCCGCTTCGTCGCCGAGCGGATCATGCCGGCGGAGGTCGTCCTCCAGGCGCATGCCGCCGATCCCGCCACGCGCTGGACCATTCCGCCGCTGCTGGAATCGCTGAAGGCCGAGGCGAAGGCGCAGGGGCTGTGGAATCTGTTCCTTCCCGATGCGACACACGGCGCGGGGCTGAGCAATCTCGATTACGCGCCGATCGCCGAACGCATGGGGCGCAGCCTGCATGCGCCCGAGATCTTCAACTGCAGCGCGCCCGACACCGGCAACATGGAAGTGCTGCTGCACTTCGCCACGCCGGAACAGCAGGCGCCGTGGCTGCCGCGGCTGTTCGCCGGCGAGATCCGCTCCGCGTTCGCGATGACCGAACCGGACGTCGCCAGTTCCGACGCCACCAACATCGCCCTGCCGATCGTGCGCGACGGCGACACGTTCGTCATCAACGGGCGCAAATGGTGGACCACCGGCGCCGGCGATCCGCGCTGCGCACTGCTGATCGTGATGGGCGTGACCGATCCCGACGGCCCCGTGCATCGCCGGCAGTCGATGGTGCTGGTGCCGATGGACACGCCCGGCGTGCGCGTCGTGCGCCCGCTCACCGTGTTCGGCTACGACGATGCACCGAACGGCCACGTCGAGATCGAATTCACCGACGTGCGCGTGCCGGTCGCGAACCTGCTGCGCGAATCCGGCAGCGGTTTCGAGATCGCGCAGGCGCGGCTCGGTCCCGGGCGCATCCATCATTGCATGCGCCTGATCGGACTCGCCCAGCGCGCGCTGGAGGCGATGGTCGAACGCGCGCGGACACGCACGGCCTTCGGCCGCCCGCTCGGCGGTCACGGCATGGCCCAGGAGGCGATCGCGCTGTCGCGCTGCGAGATCGAACAGGCGCGGCTGCTGACGCTGCAGGCCGCGGCGGCACTGGACGCGCACGGCAACAAGGGCGCGAAGGATCTGATCGGCATGATCAAGATCGTCGCGCCGCGGATGGCCTGCAACGTGATCGACTGCGCGATCCAGATCCACGGCGGTGGCGGTCTCTCGCAGGATCACTTCCTCGCCCAGGCCTACGCCGGCGCGCGTTCGCTGCGCCTGGCCGACGGCCCGGACGAAGTGCATCTCGCTGCGCTGGCGCGCTCGATGCTGAAGGGGTGAGGCGATGATTTCGGTTGCTCCAGGATTTCTCTCGAAAGATGATCTGGTTGATTCCCTTTGGCCTTTCCTTGTCATCCCGAGCCGCAGGCGAGGGATCTGCTTTTGGGCGGATTCAAAACGATCTACTGGAGGCTATCGGCCCAGCCTTGTGTTTCGCTCGCTGCCGCGAGCGAGTGAATTTTCTTTGCTTGTGCAAAGAAGAAGTCACCAAAAGAAAGCACACCCCGTCGGTTGCGCCCGGCGCTGCGCGCCGGGTCCGCGGGTTTCGCGGGGTTTTTCGACAAGACGTCCATATCTTGTCGAAAAACGCGCGGCGTCCTGCCGCGCGCCCTTCGGGCCTGATCCGCGAATCCCGCCGCAACCAGGGGCCCCGGTAGATCAAGACCAGAACCGGATGGCTGAGGCCGCAAAGACTCCCAAATCACCGGTTTGTATGAAGAAACGAGTGGGGAAGCCAAGTTAATGAGTCATCCGCTCGATCTCCCGGCCGATGCGCTGGCCGCGTATCTCGAACGCCACGTCGATGGCTTCCGCGGTCCGCTGACCGCGACCAAGTTCAAGGGTGGCCAGTCGAATCCGACCTATCGCATCGACGCCGCCAGCGGCACCTATGTGCTGCGGCGCAAGCCGCCGGGCGCGCTGTTGCCGTCGGCGCATGCGGTCGATCGCGAATTCCGCGTGCTGCAGGCCCTGCGCGGTGGCGCGGCGCCGGTGGCGCGGCCGCTGCATCTGTGCGCCGACGACACGGTCATCGGCTCGATGTTCTATCTGATGGATTTCGTCGACGGCCGCATCTTCTGGGACCCGTCGCTGCCGGAACTGTCGGCCCCCGAGCGCGGCGAGATCTATGGCGCGATCGTCGACGCGATGGCCGCCCTGCACGCGATCGATCCCGTAGCCGTGGGGCTCGCCGATTACGGCAAGCCCGGCAATTATTTCGAACGCCAGCTGCGCCGCTGGGGCGAGCAGTACCGCGCCAGTGAAACCCGCACGATCGCGGCGATGGACGCGCTGATCGCCGCGCTGCCGGCACGCTGCCCCGCCGATGACGACAGCGTATCGCTGGTGCACGGCGATTTCCGCATCGACAACCTGATGTTCCACCCGACCGAACCGCGGGTCCTGGCGATCGTCGACTGGGAACTCTCGACCCTCGGCCATCCACTCGCGGATCTCGGCTATTTCTGCATGGCGCTGCGGCTGCCGCGCAATCCCGCGCTGCCGGGACTGGCCGGGCTGGACCGCGCCGCGCTCGACATCCCCGACGAAGCCGCACTGCTCGCGCGCTACGCACAGGCCACCGGCCGCCCGATTCCCGCGGACTGGCCATTCGTCCTCGCCTTCAGCTTCTTCCGCCTCGCCGCCATCGCGCAGGGCGTCGCCAAACGCGCGGAGCAGGGCAATGCGTCGAGCGATCAGGCGGTGCAGGCAGGGCGGATGGTGGAGATGCTGGCGACGTTGGGGCTTGAGGTGTTGGGGTGATCAAGGTCGAGTCTGCCTTCGCTCAAAGCGGATGTTCGTAGGGTGGTGGTGAGCGCAGCGAACCCCACCATTGCGCCGTATCAATTCGCGATGTATATCGAACGAAGCGATTTCCAAAACCGTCGGCACCGAACGCCACGCAACGTTCGATGGTGGGGTTCGCTGCGTTCACCCCACTCTACGCGCTATGCGCAGGCGACGGGACGACCGATCCCCGGCGACTGGCCGTTCGTGCTCGCCTTCAGCTTCTTCCGCCTCGCCGCGATCGCCCAGGGCGTCGCCAAACGCGCGGAGCAGGCCAATGCCTCCAGCGAACAGGCCGTGCAGGCGGGGCGGATGGCGGGGATGTTGGCGGAGATGGGGGTGGGGGTGTTGAACAGTTGAGTCCGCGACCCGCAGCGAATGTTTGTAGGGTGGTGGTGAGCGTAGCGAACCCCACCATCGCGCCGTATCAATTCGCGATGCCTATCGAGCGAAGCGATTTCCAAAACTATCGGCATTGAACGTCACGGTACGTTCGATGGTAGGGTTCGCCGCGCTCGAACCACCCTGCGCACTGCCCATGCGAAGCTGCTGGTGAGAGTGATACGATTAAAGTCGGACGTCCTTTTGGGGAAGGCGACGATGAAGCAAGGAATGCAAGGCTCGGCTTCGGCGATCAGTTTTGAGGTGCTGGATAGATTTAGAGATACACAGAATTGGATTGAGCACGTTGACCTCCTCCCTGTAATTCGGACCAGCCAGAAGTAGAGGATTCGGCGACACTCAGGCCCCAAGGAGGCCCGTCGCCATGAAGAAGTCGAAGTTCACCGAAGAGCAGATCGCGTTTGCGCTGAAGC
>JAYRTK010000214.1:0-6183 GCA_041919595.1 Lysobacteraceae bacterium | reverse complement strand
GTCGGGATTCTCCTGAAGTCGCTTGAATGAAGTCGCTTGAACTCACGGGATGTCGCGGTGTCGCTGTCGATGGCGTACCGCATCGACGCGCCCCACCATGCGAATCCGCGAATGAATCGCGACCGCCACGCGAACGTGAACGCAACGCGCGCTTAACCCGCTCGCGCGACGACTGTGCCAGCCGCCGCGTGAACACGACGGGCGCACAAGGTCCGCACGACGACAAGCTGAACGCCGCGCACGGCGTTCAGCCTGAATCCAACACAACCTTCACGAATGTGGGCGCGACGAACCCCGCGCCACCGTCATCCCGCGGACCAGAGCGCCTCGATCTGCGCGGGCTCGGTCGGGCGCACGACCCGCGCGACTTCCACGCCGTCGCGCAGCAGGATCAGGCTCGGCCAGAGCTTGATCCGGTAGGAGCGGCCGAGCGGTCGTCCCGCACCGTCCTCGATCTTGAGATGACGCACATCGGCGCGATTCGACAGGACCGCCTCGATCGGCGACTGCGCGCCGATGCAGTGCGGACACCACGGCGCGCCGAACTCCAGCACGGTGATGCCGGGCAGCGCGTCGACCTCGCTGCGCGCGGGTTCGTCGTCGGCGTAGGTGGCGGTGTAGGACACGGCGCTTCTCCCGAAGGTGCTCAGAGGTGCTGCGAGGTCGTCGCCCGCAGATGCTGGGGCTCTTCCTTGACCGGAGACGGATAATCCGCCAACAGCTGCGCGGTCACTTCCATCGGCTGATGCTTGAACCGATCGATCGGGACCCAGGCCTTGCCGGTGTCGTGATCGAGCGGACCCTGCACCGCGAACAGGATGGGATGATGGCCCGTCTCGTTGAACGTCACCACGTGATCGATCTGGTTCAGCCCGCCCTGGCGCGCGAACGACACCAGCGACATCGCCAGGTTCTCGCGCTGTTTCTCGGTGAGCGGACCGGTGTCCTCCGGATCGAGCTTGCCGATTTCGCCGACGATCTTCTGGTACATCTCGAAATCTCGCCCCTGCAGGTTGAGGAGCGCGGCCTCGCGCGGATCGATCGTCGAGGGATCGCTGGTGGGTTTCTCGCGCTTGGTGACCGGCTCCGGCACGTTGCCGTCGTCCAGGCCGGGCTTCGGCGCGTCTTCGTCGTATCGCCCGCGCTTCTTGAGATTGACCTGCGGCGCATCCTCCTCGTACTGGATCGGCGCTTCTTCATCGTCCTCGACGACCGGCGTGGGCTCTTTGTTGGCGTATTCGTAGTCGTCCAGCACCGGATCGTACAACTGGCCGTCCAGACCGACTTCCCATTCGTGGGAGCTGTTGGCCGAACGCGACATCAGACGCAGGTTGGACGGATCGTTGTACAGATCCATCACCTGCGCCTTGGTGATCGGCGGGACCGGGTCCAGACCCAGCCGTTCCGCCTGTTCGCGCTGGAACCGGTTCTGCTCCAGCATCTCGCCGAGCTTTTCGGCGAAGGTGATCTTGTGGTCGATGTCGATGCCGCCCATGGTCACGTACTGGCCGGTCGCGGCGCACTTGAACAGTTGCACCGAATGATCGCGGCTGCGGTCGTCGGGATGGTCGGGATCGGGAATCGTCACCTCGCCGGCATAGGCCTCCTTCAGCGCGTGCTCGAACCAGACCTTCTTGATGCCCGGGTCGAAATTCAGGCCTTCGCGATCGACGCCCCTGGTCCACTCCGCTTCCGTGGTCTTCTTGTTGCGGGTGGTGCCATCGGTGGCGATATCGTAGGCCGGATAATCCTTGTCGACGTCGAACCGCATCTTCTTCTGGACCCAGTCGCGCCACTCCGGCGAATCGGCGCCATGCTCGCCGAGGATCTTGTCGGCGGGCGTGCGCGAGCGGTTGTAGGTGGCGGACACCATGCGCAGGTTGCTGACGTCGTTGTAGCACAGCATCGCGTCGCTCTTGGACCAGCCTTCGAGGTCGTGGAAATGGTCGAGCCACGGCTGTTTGTGATCGACATCCAGCGCTTCGGCCGAGTTCCAGGTCCGGGTCCGTTCATCGAAGAACAACAGCAGCTTCTTGTCTTCGACGATACCTTCGACACTGCGCATGTTGCCCGGGATCTCGACCCACTCGTTGCGCATGTAATCGACGGTGGAGTCGTAGAAGCTCAGACCGGTACGGCCCTTGGTCTGCTTCCACTGTTTGTCGTAACCCTCACCGTGCTGGGTCGGCTGCAACTCGTCGGTATGCGCGATCTTGACGGTGTAGCCGCTCAGCAGTTCGATGTCATCCGTTGGCATTGTCTTGTCTCGTCGGTACGTGGTGGGCTCGCTCGTCGCGAGCAGGAGGGGCTCAGCGGCGACCGGGGGGACGCACTGTACATGTGGAACCGCGGCTTCGGCACGTGCCGGCGCCATCGTCCGATGCCGTCGTCGGCGCACGTGGCGTCATCGACGGCGCCGAGGACGGCGAGGTCCGCGGTCGGAGCCGCGGCGCGGCGCCGGGCAGTTCGAACGGACCGATCAGGCTGTCGATATCGACCTCTTCCAGCGCGCCGATGTCGACCGTGAAATAGCCCTGCGGAATGCGCGCGCGCCGATCGCCCGCCGCGAGCTTCGTCCGCAGCGGCGGGTCGTAGCTCACGATCGGCAGCGGCCACGGCATCGGGAAGGCCGGCGGCGACGGCGGTCGATGGCTGCCGGCATTGCGCAGCGGACTGGACGGCAGCGGACGCAGATCGCGCGCCGCGATGTCGCGGAACCCGGGATCGCTGCCGACGACCGAGGCCGTCCATTCCGGCGGCACGGAGGTGGCCGTCGACTGCACCCAGTTGCGGGTGCCGGACACGCTGCGCGCGCCGCTCCACGGCGTGGTGACGAAAGGGGCGCAGAACGGCGTATCGGCCGTGGTGTTCTCGCGCAGGATCGCCGGTGCCGCGCCGCCGGTCTGGAAGATCGCGTTGTTGTGCATCTCCACGCTGCCCGCGCCGAGCTGCACGTAGACCGCGGTCGCGGCGCCCGGACGGTCGAAGAGGATGGTGTTGCCGACCATGCGCACGCGTCCATCGCTGGCGCCGTTGAGGTCGCCGCCGATGCGGATCGCATTGGGCCAACTGGTCGAGGTGTGGACGATGACGTTGTTGAGCAGCTCCGCATCCTCGCGCTTCGTCGCGCGGGTCCAGCCGGCGGCCTGGGTCTCGCAGTCCGGGCCGATCAGCTCGAGTTCCTGATAGACCGAGCCCTCGAACCAGTTGGAATGGATCTCGGCGCGCTCGTGCCGGTTCTTCAGCAGATTGCCGCCGTTGCCGTCGTGCACGTAGTTGTAGCGCATGCGGAACACCGATCCCGGCCAGGCGATCTCGTCGGACTGCATGTAGATCGGGTGGCGCGTGCTGCCGGCGCCGGCATCGAAGATCTCGC
Organism: Lysobacteraceae bacterium; assembly: GCA_041919595.1. Classification (GTDB taxonomy): domain Bacteria; phylum Pseudomonadota; class Gammaproteobacteria; order Xanthomonadales; family Xanthomonadaceae; genus Lysobacter_I. The sequence goes on along the minus strand of JAYRTK010000214.1, from coordinate 2,807 downwards.
TGTATTCCAGCGTGAACGAGCCGGAGTTCAGATCCGCGCCGAGAATGCCGTGCCCCGGGCAGGCATGGATTACCGCATCGCGCACGGTGATGTCGTGGGCCTCGCTGAACACGCAGGTGCTGGTGCCGCCGCGCACCTCGAAGCCCTCGAACACGACATGATTCGAACGCTGGAACTTGATCGTGTGGGTGCCGCCCTGCAGCACCGGCCGGGTAGCGCCGGGCACCCGCTTCCAGCGGATCGTCACCGGAAGGCCCACCGCACCGCCATCGTCCTCGCCGACGATCACGCTGCCGTAGGTCGCGCTGCCGTCCACTTCGACGATATCGCCCGGCGCGAGGTCGTTGGCGTTGAACAGGGTGGACAACTGGGTGGCATCGCGACCGGTCGGACCGACGGTCCAGGTCCGGGCCTCGGCGGCGACCGGAGCGAGGGTCAAGGCGGTCAGCAGCGGCGCGAGCAATGACGCAACGGCGGGGCGCAGGGGCACGGGGCATTCCTCATCACGGACGGGGCATCGGTCGGCGCCCCCTGCGTCGCCGCCCGCAAGGATCGCATACCCGACGCAGCCGTTCACGATCACCGCCGATGCGGGACTTCCGCATGTCGCCCGGAGGCGTATGCTGGCGGCGCATCGGGGGATCGCGTCATGAACGATGAACGCAGGACAGGCGCAACAGCGGGCGCCGAACCGGCCTATCGGATCACGTGGACGGTGGTCGACGACATGCTCAGGGTCCAGGTCGAGGGCGATGTCGACGCGCAGCCGGTGCGGCTCGCGTACTGGCGCGAGATCCTGTCCACCGCGCGCGAACACGACTGCCGCAAGCTGTTGGTCATCGACCGCAAGAAGGGCCGACCGGCCACGCCGGAGGAACTCGGCGCACTGGCCTTCGCGTTCCGCGATCTGCACGCGGCGTTCGATCGCATCGCGGTGGTCGAACCGATCGCGGAATTCCTGACCGCGATCGAACACGGCGAGATCCATGCGCGTTCGCTGGGCCTCAATGTGCGCATCTTCGCCGAGGAGACCGAGGCCGAACGCTGGGCGCGGTTCGGCTCCGCCGACGACTGAAGCCATCGCGCCCCGGCGCATCGCAGGCGCGTGGTTACAGACGCTGGCCACCGTTCCCGGTGTCCTTCGCGACGCCCTGGGTGGTGTCCATCGGCGACGCCACCGACGCCGCCTGCGCCGGCATGCCCAGCGGCTGCATGCCCTGCAACAGAATGCCCTGCGGCTGCGCGGGCGCCACGTGCTGCGGTACCGCCTGCCGATCGATCAGCGACACCTGCCGCGAACTCTCTTCCACCGGTCGCTGCATCGCCACCGCCAAAGGCACATCCACCCGCTTCGCCGCCTCGCCCTGCCCCTGGATGACGAACAGACGGGTGCGTTCCGGATTGGTCACGATCGCGTCGATCCGGGTCAGCTGTCCGTCCTTGGCCGCCGCGATCAGGGTCGCGGCGATGTTCTCGATGTGACCCGGCGCGGGCGGCTTGCCGCCGAGGCATTGCTTCATGCTGGCGAAGAAACGCGGATCGTTCTCCGACAGCATGTCGAGGGCGGAGGAGACCTTGCCGCAGATGCGGTGATAGGGGCTTTCCGGCCGGGTCAGGGCGGCGCTGGCCGTCGCCAGCGCCTGCGCCGGCAGCGGCTTCAGATTGTCGGGTTCGTTCACGCCACGCGGAATCAGCAGGTTGATCACGCGGTCGTCGGCCGCTTTCGGTGGCACGGCGCCCGTCCTGGAAAAGTGTTCCTTGATCAGCCGCAGCGCGGTGTCGTCGGGCGACGGTCCGGACACGATGAACCCGGCGAACTCGGCGGGCTTCTGCGGCGCGACCGTGTCGCGCCACTGCCCACCCACCCCGACTTCGTACTCGTGGGAGCTGTTCACGCCGCGCGTCACCAGTCGCAGATTCGCGGTGTCGTTGTAGACATCCAGCATGTCGGCCTTGGTCAGGACATGCTTCGGGAACAATTCGCGCATCTTGTCGCAGACGAGCTCGAACGGGATCTCGTGGTCGATGTCCAGCGCGTCGCGGGTCGTCAGTTGTTTCGAGGCACCGCAGCGGAACAGATGCACCGTCTCGGGTTTCCGGGTCGTCGGATTCTCGACCATCACGGCCCCCGCATGGGCTTGCTTCAATGCGTGATTGAACCATTTGTCGAGCACGCGGGTGTCGAAGCCCAGATCCGACCGGGTGTGCTTGTCGGTCCAGACCTGATCGGTGGTCGCCTTGGTGCGCCGCGCGAGATCGCGCTCGGGATCGAAGGCCGGGACCTCGACATCGGGATCGAAGCCGAGACGCTGCTGCGTCCACTGCCGCCATTGCTTCGAGTCGGGGCCGTGCGCCTTGAGCAGGGCGTCCGCGCTGACGCGCGCGCGGTTGTACACCGATGGAACCACCCGCAGATTCGCGACGTCGTTGTAGGCGCGCGCGGCGTCTGCACGGCTGTCGACGCCCTTGGCCTGCAGATGCTCCCGCCACGGTTTGATGTGGTCGATATCCAGCGCGTCCGACGCATGCCAGGTCTTCGTCGTCGGAAAATAGAACAACCGCAGATGCTGGCCGTCCAGCGAGACATTCGCGCCGGGCAGGGATTTGAGCGCGCCCTCGTTGCGCATCCATTCGGCGGTGGACGCGTAGAACTGCGGGCGCTCGCCGGTCTTCGGATTGTAGGCCGAGCCAGCGAGCGCCTGGCCATGGACGGGCGGCTTGAGGTCCTGCCACTCGGGCAGCAGCACCTTCTTCCCGCCGTGCAGGGTCACTTCGTGCATCTTGTTCGGGTAGGCGCTCATCGTGTC
>JAYRTK010000213.1:0-6216 GCA_041919595.1 Lysobacteraceae bacterium | reverse complement strand
TCGCTTCCTGCTCGACACGCGCCTGCAGGCCGCCGCCGCGATGCTGCGCGAGGGCCGCAGCGTCACCGCGACCTGCTACGCCTGCGGGTTCGGCGATCTGAGCCATTTCAGCCGGGCCTTCGCGCGCCGCCACGGATGCAGTCCGTCGCGCTGGAGCACCGTGCGGCGCTGACGGCTGCAGGCGATCGCGGCACGGAGACCGCTGATCGCGAAATACGCAAGAAACCCCAAGCGGGCCAGGCATCCCCGCGGCTAGGGTCGTCGCACCACCACACGGAAACCGATCCCATGTCCCTGACACTTCCCGGTGCCACGATGCTCGCCGCGATGCTCGCCGCCGCACCGGACACCACCGCCGACGACGACCGCCGCATCGTCGCCGCGCTCGATGTCGAATATCAGGCCGCGGTCGAACGCAACGACGCCGACACGATGGCCCGCATCCTGCATCCGCAGTTCGTGCTGGTGCTCGGCGACGGCCGGATCGAGACCCGCGAGCGACTGCTCGCCAGCGCACGCGAGCGCTGGGTCCTCTACGAACGCCAGGTCGAGGATCCGGGCACGCAGACCGTGCGCGTCCACGGCGATACCGCGATCGTGACCGCGCGCCTGTGGCTCAAGGGCACACGCGACGGCGCGCCCATCGAACGCCGGCTGTGGTTCAGCGACACCTACGTGCGCACGCCCGACGGCTGGCGCTACCTCTTCGGCCAAGCGTCCCTGCCGTTGCCGGAGGCGGGATCCGCCCCGGAGCGAAAGGACGGCGCCGCCGCTCAGTAGGGCGCACCACCGCCCAGCATCGCCCATGCGGCGGCGGCCAGGAGCAGCAGCCCCAGCAGGGCGCGGACGATCTGTTCGAAGCGGGCGGCGCGGGTGGAGGAGCGGGCTTTCATACGATGACCTTCATGCGGCGGCGTGCGTGCAGCGATGTTCGTGCGTCGCTGTGTGTGTATGCGATGCCGACCCTGGCCCGGCATCAGACGCCTGTTTTCCATGACCGTCCGAGACGGAGCTCACACCACCGGCAACGCAGGCGCGGTCGGCGCGAGGTCGCTCGCGATTCGGCGACGCGCGGCGCCGTTCATGTATCGAAACCATCTCGGAACGCGCCCCGTCATCGCGCCATGCCGATGGCCGCCCCGGGAGGGGCGCTGCGTTCACCACAGGGTCCGGCATCGACTTCGGGCGGATCGAGGGGCGCGCAGGGGCCGCCCGTCCGGTTCAGCCAGAGCTCGACCCGGTGTGCTAGCTTCGCCGCAGCCGGCCTGCCCGGCGCCGAAGGCCTCTCCCGCGCCAAGGAACCCACGGTCCATGCCCCCCACCGGATCGCACGCCCGCAGTCCAGATGTCCGCAGTCCGGGCTGCCACGGCCCACGCTGCCCCCGCCCCGCCCACCGGATCGCCGGCATCCTGCCGTGGTCCGCCCTGCTCCTTTCCTTTTCCCTGACGGCCTGCGCCATGCAACAGACCCCCGCTTTCGATTCGGACGCCTGGAAATCCCAACGAGGCGTCGACACCGCCGACAACCGGCGCAACGCCATGGTCGGCTCGCTGGAGAAGATCCTCCACACCGGCATGTCGCGCGATGAGGTCGTCCGCCTGCTCGGCGAGCCCGACATCGTCGACGAGACCGCCTCGACCGAGATCTACGAACTCGGCGCCGCGCGTTTCGGCATCGACGAGGAGTTCTACGAGATCCGCTACGAGCACGGCAGGATCGCCTCGCACCGCTGGGGCCGCCGCTGATCCGCGCGGCCCGTGACGACAGACCGATAAGGAGTCCCCCATGACGGACAAACGCCCCGATCTGAACGCCATCCGCACCGACTATCAGGTCGCGGACGACAAGATGATCGATTACCACCCGCGCGCCTTCGGTGCGATCGACATCCCCTTCACCGACTCGGTGAAGGTCACCAGGACCGAAGGCGCCCTGCTGGACGAACTCACCTGGCAACGCGGCCTCGTCGGCCTGCAGGACTTCGACGGCATCCGCAAGCGCGCCTTCAGCGAAGGCGTGGAGCGCTTCCCCGACAATCCGGTCCCGGGCGGCATCCCGGCCGATCGCGCCCGCGAATGGCAGGGCAACGATGGTCATCGCGACGCCTTCCGTCACGCCTACTGGAACGCGCTGATGGCGCAGAAGTACGGCGAGAACTGGGCCAGCGCCTTCGCCACCGCGCACGAGGGCGTGCCCGGCAACACCGCCAACCGCGAAGCGATGGATCTGTACAACAACCAGATCGGCCGCTCGATCGGCGCCGCCAATCCCAAGGCCGATCCGGAAAAACTCGCCGACCTCGTCGAGCAGTCGCTGAACCAGGGCAAGCTCGTGGTGATCGACGCCAAGGGCAATCTCGAATGGAGCGATCGCGTCACCAAGGGCGCGCACGGTCTCGCCCCGAACGAGGTCATCGGCCCGAATCTGAAGACGCCCGGCGTGGTCGCGCCGGACAGTTCGCTCAGCTACAACGCCACGCCCGGTCAACCGCAGGCCACGATGCTGGCGAACGCCGACCCGACGACGCAGCGCAACGTCGAACGCATGCAGCAGGACCCGATGTACAACCAGGTCGCCTTCGCGCTGAACGCCAAGGGCATCGCCGACGACAATCTCGCCGCCAACGTCTACACCGCCGCCAAGCGCGAAGGCCTCGCCGGCGTGACCGGCATCGAGGTCGGCAAACCGGTGAACGACGCCAACGGCCAGCCCGACCGCACCTTCTTCGTGTTCGACGGCACCCAGGGCCCGCTCGGGCCCACCCACGCCCGGATCAGCGAGAACGAAGCCCGTTCCACGCCCGCGCAGGTCGCCGCCAACAACGCCTTCGACGCGCACGTGCAGCAACTGGCGCAGCCCGAACAGGAACAACGCCGGTCGGTGCAGATGACCGCCTGAACAGGATCGCGTCTCCGCACGTCCCGACGCCCGGCTCCGGCCGGGCGTCGTCGTTTCCGGCGCATCGCCCGGCGCATTGCCGGGAACAGCGGCATCGCCCGCCGCGAGCGATGCACCCGTCTTCCGCGTCGACTGCTACGATTCGCCGATCGATGGACACGACGACGGCGCGACATGGATGAAGACCGCATCTTCGTGCAGATCCCCGCCTACCGGGACCCGCAACTGGTGCCGACGCTCGACAGCCTGTTCGAGCAGGCGCGGCATCCGGATCGCCTGCGCGTCCGCGTCTGCTGGCAGCATGGCCCGCGCGAACGACTCCCCGCCCGTCATGCGCGATCGCCGCAGGTGGAGATCGACGCCGTGGATTTCCGCGACGGGCGTGGCGCCAACTGGGCGCGCCGGCGCATCCAGAAACAGTGGCGCGGCGAACGCTACACCCTGATCTGCGACTCCCACCTGCGCTTCGCGCGCCACTGGGACCGCACGCTGATCGCCATGCTCGAAGATCGGAGGGCGGCGGGCGCGAAGCGCCCCATCGTCACCGGCTATCCACCGGATTTCGATCCGCGCAGGTATCCCGCCGGACGTTCGCGGGTGCCGCTGAAAATCTACAGGGAAGCCTATCTCGGTGGCCTGCTGCTGCACTTCGCCGGATTCGAACTCGCATTGTCGGGCCGACTGAAAGCGCCGATTCCCGCGCAATTCATGGCTCTGGGACTCCTGTTCGCGGACGGCGTCTTCAATCGCGACATACCGATCGATCCGCACATCTATTTCTTCGGCGACGAAATCGCCACCGGCCTGCGCGCGTACTGTCACGGCTACGATTTCTTCCACCCCCATCGCGTCGTCGCCTGGCACGCCTACGACCGCAGGACGCGCCGAAGCCACTGGAGCGACCACACCGACTGGCGCGATCGCGACCGCGCATCGCTCGCGCGCGTACGCCGCGTCCTCTGCGGCCACGAATACCGCGGCTATCCGCTCGGCAAGCGTCGATCGATCGCCGCCTACGAACGCCACATCGGCATGCCGCTGGTGCTGGCACCGACGGCATGAGCGTGCCGCCGACCGTGCCGGGCCGGCCGCCTCGGACCGCGTCCACCGCCACGGATCGCATCGCGGTCGTGGATGCGTTCCTCACGCCGGGAGAATGCCGGCTGCTGCGCGACGAGTCCGAGCGCGGCGCCTGGGTGGCGAGCCGGGTCGACCGGATCGGCGGACGCGATGCTGATGCTGCCGGCAACGGCGGACGCAACAGCCTGTCGCTGGCGTTGCCCGCCTACAGCGATGCGGCGCAGACATGTCTGAGCGACATCGAACGACGACTGCAGGTCGCCTTCGGCCTGCGGCCGCGCCATCTCGAACCCTGGCAGATGACCCGCTATCGGCGCGGCGACGGCTACGGTTACCACATCGATGGCGGCGCATGGGCGCGACATCCCGCCGGCGAGCGCGCGCGCACCATCCTGATCGTGCTCGAATCCCCGACACGCGGTGGCGCCACCCATTTCCGCGCCCTCGGCACGACCATCCGGCCGCTGGTCGGACGATTGATCGTGTGGCGCAACCTGCTGCCCACCGGACATTGCGACCATGCCATGATCCATGCGGGACGCACGGTCTGGCAGGGCCGCAAGACGATCCTGACGACATGGGAACACGAACGTCCCTTTCCGCATCGACGACAAGGAGATCGCAATGGCCGCGGCCAACAACAATCGAATCGTCAAGGACATCATCAAACGCTACGGTGAGACCATCGACCTCGGAAGCAGCCCGTATCTGATCGTCGAGATCCTGCGCCAGTACGGCCCGAAGATCGATGGCGGCGCCGTGGCGACCTGCCAACCGCCCGGCGGCCCGCCGAAACTATTCGACCCGTCCGACATCATTCGCGAGATCCGCGCGAAGATGGCCGAAGTGAACCGGCTCTCGGTCGCGCTGCAGAAAGCGCTGCCGCCGAAAGCCACGCCACGCACGAAATCGGCTGCGAAACCGGCAGCGAAACGGGCCGCCAAACCGGCTGCGAGCGGGACGACCAGGCCGCGCGCGACGAAACGCTGAACGCATCGGCGCCGATACGGCCTCGATACGGTATCCACACGACATGAGCGCATCGACCACGGAACCGCGATGTCCGCCGCGCGGTTCCGCAGCGTCGCCCGTGCCCGCACCGGCGATCGTCTCCCCCCGCTATGCCGCCAGCCAGCTCATGAACTGGCTGACCGCTCCCACCGCCAGTTCGACCCAGATCGCGAACACGACGCACAGGATCGCCAGCCCCAGCATGATCCGATGACGCTTCGCGCCGAGCCGGGCCGCGATCAGTGCGTACGCGACACCGGCGGCGAAGAGCAGAACGCCCATGACGGCGAAATCGAATGGACGCCAACGCCAACCTTCGCCATCCGGCTTGTGGCGATCGAGGATCGTCATGACCAGCGGAATCAGCAGCAGCACGCCCGTACCGATCGCCGGACGGAGGAAAACCCGTGTGTTCATCGGCACGGCGCCGTGTCGCGCATCCGCCGCACGCCCGGCGGCAATTTCGACGCCATCGCCGTCCGGCGATCCAGACGTCGTCCGTCGACGATGAAGGTGCCGTCGCCCACCGCATGGAACATGCGGCGTTCCCTGCGGGCCGGATTGCAGTGCGCGGCGACCGCCTCCAGCACCACGAGATCGTGCCGCCGGATCCATTCGACGACCCGGCATTCGATGTTCGCCAGACACTCGCCGACCAGCGGCGCACCCACCCGCTTCGCGGGCAACGGCGTCAGACCGAACGTGGCGAACTTGTCGGTGTCCGCGCCCGAACACGTGCCGATGCCGACCACCGTGTCCAGCAGATCCACCGCGGGGATCGCGATCACGCACTCCCGGGTCCGCCTCAGCGCACGGAAGGAGTGATTCCACGCGCCGGTGGCGATGGCGAACCGCGGAGAGAAGTCGAGCACCATCGTCCACGAGATCGTCATCAGATTGTTCCTGCGGCCGTCGTGCGTGGCCACCAGCACGACCGGCCCGGATTCGATCAGCGTGAAGGCCCTGTTCAACGGCATCGATCGCATGACGGACCTCCGGTTCGCGCTGGCCAGGATGTGAAAATCAAAAGCCCGCGGCGCCGGCCGCATCCGGCGGCCGCGTGCGGATCGCGTTCATCGGCTCCAACAGCCGCACCTGCACCGATACCACCGTCGGCACCGGCGTGACCGAGCACGACTGGATCAAGAACACGACGAACGGCGTCACCACCCACTCGAACGTCGCCTCGGCACGTCGCTGAAACGCATGTCGCGTCGCGGGGGCGT
>JAYRTK010000212.1:0-6240 GCA_041919595.1 Lysobacteraceae bacterium | reverse complement strand
CCCACGCGGGCATCGGCCTGGGTCCGCGCGGCGCGCAGTTCGTCCAGCTGGGTGGCGCTGATGAAGCGCTGTTCCGCCAGCATGCGTCCGCGTTCGAGATTGGCGTTCGCCAGCGCGGCGCCCGCCTCGGCCTCGCGCAACGCGGCTTCGGCCTTGGCCAGATCGCTGTCGAGCACGCGCGCGTCCAGCCGCAACAGCACTTGACCACGACGCACCTGGACGCCTGTATCGACCAGCAGTTCGGTGATGCGCGCACCGGCCAGCTCGACACCGAGCTGCATTTCCTCGACCGCCGCGACTTCACCGGAGATCTCGATCCCGCGGGCGATGTCGCGTTCCACGACCGGCGCGAGGGTGACCGCCATCGCCGGCGCGGCGGGGGAGGCGGGGGAGGGCGCCGTTCCATCGGCGGGGGTCTCGCCACGGCTGCAGGCCGCAAGGGTCAGCGTCAGGCCGACCGCGAGCAAAGAGGAACGGAACCGGGCCGACATGAAGCGCTCCGTGACGCAGGGGGCGTCAGTGTACCGGTCGGTTCAGTATTCAGGTCCCTGCCGTTGGTTGGGGCGGCCGGCCGTTCAGTGCCCGTCCGGCAAGCGGAAGAACGCCGTCGCCGTCGCCGTGGTCGCCGCGGCGACGGCTTCCACCGCCTCGCCGCGATCGCGCGCGAGCTCCTCGACGATGTGCGCGAGATACATGGGTTCGTTGCGCCGGTGCGAGGGCTGCGGGCGCACCGTACGCGGCAGCAGATAGGGCGCGTCGGTCTCGATCATCAGCCGGTTCGCCGGAATGTGCTTCACCAGTGCGCGCAGGTGGCTGCCGCGGCGTTCGTCGCAGAGCCAGCCGGTGATGCCGATGTACCAGTCGCGATCGAGACAGTCGAACAATTCCTCCCGGGTGCCGGTGAAGCAGTGCACCACCGCCGGACCGAGCCTGCCGTCGAAGTTCTTCATCATCGCGACGAAATCGGCATGCGCGTCGCGCTGGTGCAGGAACAGCGGTTTGCCGGTATCGACGGCGGTCTGCAATTGCCGCTCGAACGCCCTGCGCTGCGCAGGACGCGGCGAGAAATCGCGGAAGTAGTCGAGCCCGCACTCGCCCACCGCCACCACCTCGGGATGCGCCAGCAGGGCGCGCATCTCGGCGTCGCATTCGTCGGTGTACTCGATCGCGTGGTGCGGATGCACGCCGGCGGTCGCGTAGAGCAGGCCCGGAAAGGTCTGCGCCAGAATCAGCGCCTTCGGCGAGTGTTCGCGGCTGGCGCCGGTCACCACCATCCGCGCGACGCCGGCGTCGCGCGCGCGCTGCAGCACCGCTTCGCGGTCGTGATCGAAACTCTCGTGGGTGAGGTTGGCGCCGATATCGATCAGGTTCATCCGCGCAGTTTAGCCGACCGCGAAACCACGGCCGACGGATGCGGGCGCGCGGCGGCGGACACACTCGTTTACATCTTCGCGGCGCGCGCGGGTCAACGATGCGGGAACCGCGTCGTTCACGGCGGTGTTCCCACCACCACACGGAAGATCGCGCATGCTTCGTCTCCTCACCGCCACATTCGCACTCACCGCCCTGCTCGGCGCCGGTCTCGCCCGCGCCGTGCCGATCCACGATTTCTCGCCGGTCACCGCCGAAATGCAGACCTTCGTGCAGACCTATTCGCTCGACGGCGCCTCGCTGCGGGTGAACCAGGCGGGCAACGTGGTCTATCGCCGCGCCTTCGGCAGCTACACGCTCGGCACCCGCGTGCGCATCGCCTCGGCCAGCAAGTGGCTGTCGGCGCTGACGCTCGCCCGCATCGTCGAAAAGGGCCAGCTCCGCTGGAGCGACACCGTCGGCCAGTACTTCCCGGACGTGGAACCCGCCAAGCGCGGCATCACGCTCGAACAGCTGTTCTCGCACACCAGCGGCCTGCCCGGAGGCGACGACACCTGCATGTCGAATCCGCTGTACACGCTCGCCACCTGCGCCAACCGCATCCTCCAGCAGTCGACGATGATCGGCGAACCGGGCAAGGTGTTTTCCTACGGCGGCAATTCGATGCAGGTCGCGGGGCGCATGGCGGAACTCGCCACCGGCAAGGCCTGGGACGATCTCTTCATCGACGAGATGGTGACGCCGCTGGGACTGGTCGCCACCGATTTCGCCACCTCGTCCACGGCGCCGGGTTACGTGCGCACCGATAATCCGCGCATCGCCGGCGGCGTGCGCAGCACGCTGGAGGACTACGGCCGGGTCGTCGACATGGTGCTGGCCGAGGGCTGTCTCGATCTGCGGATCGACCGCACCTGCCTGTCCGGTCGCCGCTTCCTCACCGCCGCCACGATCACCTACATGGCCCGCGACCGCACCGTCGGCACCGTCGACATCTCGCGCCCGCCGACCTCCACCGGTTACGGCTACGGCCTGGGCCAGTGGATCGATCCGTCTTCCGCGCTGATCGTCTCCAGCCCGGGCGCGTTCGGCTTCACGCCCTGGGTCGACCGCACCAGCGGCGTCGCGGGCGTGCTGCTGGTGGACGATCTGAACACGCGTCTGTTCGAGGACATCAACGACATCCGCGCGCTGATCAACGTCGTCGTCGCCGACGGCAACGGACGCCGCGTTGCGCCGGTGCAGCCGATGACGGCCGTGCGGACGACGCCCAAGACCGCGGCATCCACGACCGGGCATCGCCCGCGGATGCCCGGTCGACGCTGACCGCGCGGACGACTCAGGCGGGATCGGCCGGCATCCGGCCGATCCACAGCCGGTTGCCGTCCGGGTCCTCGCAGCGCAACTCGCGCATGCCGTAGAACGTCTCTTCCGGCAGCGGCAGCGCCAGACCCTCGCGCGACGCCTGCGCATGGAACGCATCGATGTCGTCGGGATACAGATAGATCACCGTCGACCGCGGCAGTCGACCATGTCCGTGGATCGACTGGTCCAGCATCAACCGGCAATCGTCGAACCGCAGCATCGCCCAGCCCCACGCGTCGTTGCGCTGCTCGACCTCGAAACCCAGCTTCCGGTAGAACGCCACACTCGCCGGCAGGCTCGCGACCGGCAGCATCGGAACGATCCGCATCATCTTCATCGGAGACCTCGTGGTTCGCGGGATCCCGCGTGGCGATGGCGACGCCCTGCGCGGACGGGATCGGATGCTCGGCGGTCACAGCGTATCCGATGGCACCGGCATCATGCCTGTCAGAGACCGGCGCCACAGGCGCCGCGACCGTCGCGCAAACGAAAAACGCCGGCGGTTCCCCGCCGGCGTCTCCGTGTCGCGTCGCGATGTCCCGCGGATCAGTTCAGCTGGCAGGACGCCGGCTTGGCCGAGGTGAACAGCCCGCTGGTGCCCCATTCCGGATGATCGATGAACGGGTTGCGGTTGCCCTGGAAGCTGTAGATCACTTCGTTGCGCTCGCGCTCGGCGGCATCCGGCGGGTCGGCCTGATGCCAGGCGATCAGCGTGGACAGCAGACCCATGTAGGCGGGCGAACTGGAGGTGATGACGATCAGGCTGCGGTTGTCGGTGAGTTCGAGATCCGGTTCGGACTGGCCGGTGGTCGGATGCGTACCGCCTTCGTAGCGGATGGCCATGTACATCACCGCGCGGGCCATGTCGCCCTTGCGCTTGCCCCACACTTCGAACGAACCGCTGTTGCCGTCGGGCGTCTTCACCCAGTTCGAGTTGCCCGGGTACACACCGCTGCCGCCGCCGCTGCCGTTGTTGGCTTCGGTGGCGCGCTCGCCGCAGCCCGAGGCCTGGGTGCAGTTGGCGTACGGCTTGTTGCCACGATCCGAGTTGTAGGCCGAATCGGTGAGATACAGCATGTGGGTGTCGGTGTACGGCGAATGCGGGAGACCGAGGTTGCCGGTGGCCGAGCCGAAGCCCAGCGAGTTCGGCCAGGTGTGCTCGCGGTTGTACTTCAGGCCGCTGCCGCTGCCGGCACGGTCGGTGACCTTGACGAAGCTGCGGTTGCGGTAGGCATCGAGGATGTTGTTCGGGTTGCTGGGATTCTCGTCGGCGATCTCGAGAATGTCCCAGGTGTCCGTGGTGCTGGCGCTGTACGGATACGCGGTGTGGCCCTTGATGATCTCGTGCAGCGAGCAGCGCAGCTGGGACGCGCTGCTGGTGTTGACGCGGCTGTAGTAGCCGGTGCCACCGCCACCGCTGCCGGCGACGCTGAAGTTCACCACCGCATCCGAGGCCGGACGGGCATCGCCGGCGTCGCGGATGTTGGCGGCGAAGATCGAGAACGTGCAGCTCTCGCCGGCGAACAGCGCGGTGTTGGTGGAAATGCTGATGCTGCTGGACGCGGTCGCCGACCAGCTGATGTTGACATCGCCCGATTGCTGGCAGGTGAGCGTGAAGGCGCCCGGGCTGGCGATCACCTGTTCGCTGAAGTTCGCGACCAGATTGCCGGCGGACGGGAAGTCGGTGGCGCCGTTGGCGGGCGTGGTCGACGTCAGCACCGGCACCGCGTTCGGCGCACTGAAGGTCTGGCCGGTGTTGCAGGCGCCGAAGGTCGCGGTCGCCGGAGCCTGCCAGGTGAAGTTGGCGTAAGCGGTGCCGGTGCCGGCCAGCCGCAGCGAACGACCGGCGGCATCCGAGCCGTTTTCGGACACCGGGAGGTTGGTGCTGGTGCGACCGGCGGCCGGACCGTTGCTGGCGGTGATCGCGCCCTCGTAGCTGATGAACTGCACGACCTGGCCGCTCGGATTCACCAGGGCGATGCCGTCGTTCGGTCCGTTCTGGATGCCGTTGGTGGCGTAGCTCAGGGTGGCGATGCGGACCTGCGAACCGCAGGTGACGAGGCTGCCGGCCGGGACGAGGTCGTTGTCGTAGGTCACCGCGGCCGACGGCGTGGAGCCGTTGTAGAGGTAGACGCGGTAGCTGCTGAGGGTTTCGCCGGCGGTGGCGACGATCTCGATGCGTTCGCCGGTATCGCCGGACGCGGTGGCATCGTCGTAGTGGAATTCGTTGATGAAGACTTCGGCATTGGCGGCACCGGACGCAAGCAGCAGGGCGCAGGCCAAGGGTGACACCGTGGACAACACACGCGACATAATCGGATCTCTCGATTGGATGGGTGGCGCGCGCGGGTCCCCGGCGGGCGCCGATCGCGGGCCCGGCGTTCCTGCGGCCCGTGCGTTCCGACGCGGCTCCCCGGCCGCGCGCACGGCCCTGCAGAGGACCGTATTCGTCCGGCGCGAACGCCACCGGCGAAGGACGGGGCAATCTAGCCGAGGAATGTGACAGCCGCCACCGGAATTTTCGGCGACCCGGTTCCGGCCCGACGGACGGCACACCATCGTGCGGGAAATCAGTGGCTTGCGCGGCCTGATAGCCTTGTCGGAATGGCTGCGCCCCCGACGTTCCCGATCACCGAGCTGTTGCCCGACCTGCTGCGGTCGCTGGCGCGGCATCCCCGTCTCGTGCTGGAAGCGCCCCCCGGCGCGGGCAAGACCACCCAGGTGCCGCTGGCGCTGCTGGACGCCGACTGGCTGTCCGGGCGCCGCATCGTGATGCTCGAACCGCGCCGCGTCGCCGCGCGCGCGGCAGCCGGGTACATGGCGAAACAGTTGGACGAAGCGGTGGGCGAGACCGTCGGCTACCGCATCCGCTTCGAGAACAGGGTCTCGGCACGGACCCGGATCGAAGTCGTGACCGAAGGCATCCTGACCCGGATGCTGCAGGACGACCCGATGCTGGACGGCGTGGGCGCGATCCTGTTCGACGAATTCCACGAACGCCATCTCGCCGGCGATCTCGGGCTCGCGCTGGCGCTCGACGTGCAGTCGGGGTTGCGCGAGGACCTGCGGCTGGTCGCGATGTCGGCGACCCTCGACGGCGAACGGCTGGCGCAGTTCCTCGATGCACCGCGCCTGTCCAGCGCGGGCCGGAGCTTCCCGGTGCGCATCGCGCATCTTCCCGCCCGTCGCGACGAGGCGATGGCGCACCAGACGCGGCGCGCGGTGGCGCATGCGCTGTCGACCCATCCCGGCGATGTGCTGGTGTTCCTGCCGGGGCAGCGCGAGATCGGCACGGTGCGGACGCTGCTGGCGGAGGCGATCGACGCGACCGTCGAGGTCCTCGCCCTGCATGGCGAGCTGCCGGTCGAGGAACAGTCGCGGGTGCTGCAGCCGGCCCGGGACGGACGGCGCCGCGTGGTGCTCGCGACCAACGTGGCCGAATCCAGCGTCACCCTGCCCGGCGTGCGCGTGGTGATCGACAGCGGGCTCGCGCGCGAGCCGCGCTAC
>JAYRTK010000211.1:0-6265 GCA_041919595.1 Lysobacteraceae bacterium | reverse complement strand
CTCCAGCGGCATTCCCGCCGGCCAGACCAGCAACTGCGTGAGCTGCCACGGCACCGCGACCTTCGGCGCCGCCGCGGTCTCCGGCAAGCCGCCCGTCAACGCGGCCACGACGATGAACTATCCGGCCAGCTATGCCGCGCCGATCGATTTCACGTCGAACGCCTGCACGCAGTCGACCCCGCCGGGCAGCCAGACCTGCTTCGCCGATTTCACGAAGACCGACTTCTCGTGGGCGATTCCGGGCAACGCGCGCAACGATCTGCCGCAACCGGCCGCACCGCCGGCCGCAGACGCCGGGAAGTAACCGGTCCTCCGCACGAACCGACGGCCCGGCATTGCCGGGCTGTCGTCTTTGTGGCCGCCGGACGACGCGTCCGTCATCAGTGCGCGAGTCTGCGCAGGAACGCCACGAACGCCTTGTCCTCGCCGATCGCCTCCAGGATCGGCAGCACGCCCTGCGGGCCGTTGCTGCTGTTGGTGAAGAGGATCGTGCCGTTGCCGGTCTCCGGCGAGAAATAGCCGAGGGTGAAGGTGCCCGCATCCATGCCGGTATGCATCAGGTAGCGGTGATCGCCGATCCGGAACGTCTCCCACCCCAGCCCCATGCCGGCCTCGTCCGCGCAATCCGCGTCGTCCGGTGGCGGGCACAGCTCGCTTCTGCGGTCGGTCTGGACGCGGGCGCGCTCGTCGGCGAGCGTCGCGCCCAGGCCCTGTCGCTTCATCAGCGCGATCATGAAGCGCGCATAGTCGCGCGGCGTCGAGAAGGCGTCGTCCGAGGCGATGTAGCGGGACGCGATCTGCGGCGACAGCGGTCGGCCTTCGCCGTCGTGCGGCAGCGCGATGCGGCCCTCGAACCACGGACGCCGCGTGTACGCGGTTTCGCGCATGCCGGCTGGCGCGAACACCAGGCGTCGGGCCAGCGTCTCGAACGGCGTGCCGGTCTTCTTCTCGACGAAGCGCGCCATGTACTCGAAGCCTTCGCCGGAATAGCCGAAGGCGGTGCCGGGCGTACGTTCGAAGCGCAGCGTACCGTCGCGCCAGTTCGGGAATCCGGTGCGATGGCTCAGCGAGAGGCGCGGCGTGAGCAGGTCGCGTCGCGGGTCCGCGGCGAGATCCGGATCGACCCAGTACTTCGCCATCGGTTCGTCCAGCGAGACCCGGTCGCGGGCCACCAGACGCAGTACGACCTCGGCGGACAGGGGCTTGGTCATCGACGCGATGTTGTAGAGCGTGGCCGGTGTCGCCGTCACGCCGGGGCGCGCTTCGCCGTAGGCGGCGACGAACGCGAGCCGGCCGTGTTCGATCCGCGCGATGGACACGCTGGCGATGCGTTTGTCCGCGAGCAGCGACGGAACGGTGTCGTCGAGCCGACGGCGGAGTTCGGCGGCGCCGGTGGGAAGACCGATCAGGCAGAGAAGAAAGACGCACAGCGCCTGGCGATAGTGCGAGACGACGGACATGGGTGACCTCGGGCAAGCAGTGGACGATCCGGCGACGTCGCGCGCCGTCGGGAGGAGAAGGGCATCGCGGGATGGCGCGTCGCGCCGGGGCGGACTCAGCGCACGTCCATGTGCTCGTAGGAGAGGATGCGCGCGACGACCCATGCGCCGTGCTCGCGGCGCCAGAGGTGGGTGTAGCGGGCGATGCCGGTCAGGGTTTCGCCGCCATCCGCGGTGGGTACGTAGAAGCGATGCACGCCGGTTTCCAGCGCGGCTTCCGCGCCGATCGGAAACACCCGTTGCGTACCGCCCACGAGTTCCCGCCGGGAGCCGGATTCTTCGCCCGATGCGCGTCGTCGGGATTGTCCACGCAGACGCTCGACGAAGGCTTCGCGAGAATCCGCGAGGGTGCCCCAGCGATCGTGGTGGAATTCGAAGTCGACTGTGATCGTCGACGCCACCGCGTCGGGATCGCAGTCGACGAAGATCGCGTCGAACAGGTGGGCGCTGCGTGCGGCGATCGCCTGTTCGAGCGCCGGCGGCGTCGGTGCCTCGCGTTCGGCGATGACGCCGGGCGGCAGCGACCGGTGCAGATCGTCGTCCGCGATCGCCGCCGCGGGCGACAGCGACAGCAGCGCCGCGCACAGCAGCGGGAGTCGTCCGCGCGTCATGGCGGGGCCGCGCGGCGCGGCGAAGAGGTCCGCGTGCATGCGCTCAGTTCCGGCCACGGGTGATGAGGTAGTACGTCAGCTGGCTCAGGCCGGTCGCGGCGAGCAGGATGGCGATCGCGCCCGGCGTGACCTCGTCGGTTCCCGTCGCGTCGATGATCGCGAATCCGATCGCGAGCGCCGTGGCCAGCAGCCCCCAGCGCAGCGACGACAGCCGGCGTTCGGCCTGTTCGCCCTGCAGGATCGAGCGCAGCAGGTCTTCGGTGCCCGGTTCGCGCAGCATGCGATAGCGCATGATCGCATCGACCAGCACCCGGAAGGCGTAGGTGATGCAGACGAACAGCGCCAGCGGGACGATGATGTTCTTCAGTTCCACGGCAGACTCCAGATCCGGGCGGATGGCCCGTTCGCGAGACAGGACACGCGAGGGCGCCGGGCGGTTGCATCCGCGGCGTGCGGACATTTGCAACCGCCGCGGCCGGTCGCGTATCTAGGCTGGGAAGTTTCCGCCGGACACCCATGACCGCCGATCGTGCCCTCGTCGATGACGTCCTCGCCGCGCGCCCGGGTGCGTTCGAGCGGCTGGTCGCGGAGTACCAGGGGCTGTGCTGGCATATCGTCTTCCGCCTGGTGCGCGATCCCGAGGATGCCCGCGATCTGTGCCAGGAGACCTTCCTGCGCGTGTATCGCAACCTGCACCAGTACCGTCACGACTGCCCGCTCAAGCACTGGATCGGGCGGGTGGCGTATTCGATCGCCCTCCGCCATCTGGAGCGCAGGAAGATCGCCCTCGGCGCCGAACTGCGCAGCGACGAAGCGCTGCTGACGCCGGAAGACGAGACCGATGTCTTCGACTACGCGGCGGCCTGCGACGATGCCGCCGCCGCGCGCCGATTGCATGCGGTGATCGAGATGCTGGCGCCGCTGCCGCGCATGCTGCTGACGCTGTACCACCTCGACGACATCCCGATCCCGGAAATCGCCCGCATCACCGGGCTGCCGGCCGGCACGATCAAGAGCCATCTGTTCCGCGCGCGGCTGAAATTGCGCGAACGACTCGAAACGGGAGATCCACGATGACGACGCGACCGGAGAACGACCGCGACGAGGCCGATGGCATGCTGGATCCGCACGAACGGGAATGGTGTCTGCAGGAGACGGCGCGACTCGGGCGTCGTGCCGGCGATCCGCCCGCCGGGCGGGCGCGCGCACTGCGCTACCGGTTCATCGCCGATGCGCTCGACGCGCCGCCCGAAGCGATGCTGCCGAGCAACTTCGCCCACGCGCAGGCGCAGCGCATCGCGGCGATCGCCGCCGAACGCCGTCGCGCCGACGCGCGTTTCGTGCGTCGACTGCGTCTGGGATTCGTGCTGGGTTACGGCGGTGGCGTCGCGGCGGCGGCGTATGCCCACCGCGATGCGCTCATCGCGGCACTGGACGTGCCGGCGATGCGCGCGTTGGTCGAAACGCCGTGGTGGCCGCTGTTGCTCGGCTGCGCGGCCTGGGTCGCGATCGCGCAGGCGCGCCCGTGGCGCAGGCGACCGTCGGGGCATTGAGCCGCGCGTGGCGACGACGAGGCTACGGCGTATCGTTGCGTTCGAGGACCAGCAGCGGGTCGACGCGCACGTCGAGCCAATTCATTCCCCAATGCAGATGCGGCCCCGTCGAACGCCCGGTCGAGCCCACCGCGGCGAACGCCTGCCCCTGTTCGACGCGATCGCCCACCTGCACGTCGATGCGCGAAAGATGCAGGAAATTCGAGCTGACGCCGGCGCCGTGGTCGATCAACACGGTGCCGCCGGTGAGATACAGGTCCGGCGCGGCGAAGGTGACGATGCCCGCCGCCGGCGCCTTCACCGGTGTGCCCTGCGTGGCGGCGATGTCCATGCCAGAGTGCGGCGCTTTCGCCTCGCCGTTGTATACGCGCTGATTGCCGAAGCGCCCGCTGATGCGGCCTTCCACCGGCCAGATGAAGCGCTGCGCGAAATCCTCGCGGGCATCGTCGCGGGTGCGCGCGGCGGCCACCTGCGCCTGCTCGCGGGCGATCCGCGCGGCGATCTCCGGCGGCGGATTGACCGTCGCCGGCGGTACGCCGTCGATCCGTTCGATCGGCCAATCGCGCGGCGTCACCGCGATCCGGTGCTCGACGAGGCCGGTCGCGGGCTGTTTCACCCGCACCACGAGCGGGCCGACGGCGTCGCGCCCGACGCCGAACACGAATCGCCCGTCGGACGACACGCGCAGTGTGCGGCCGGCGTATTCGACGACCGCCGCCGGATGCGTCGCACCGATCACCAGCGTGCCCTGCTGGACCGAGGCCGGCAGTCGCGTGGCGCGGGCGGGAACCGCATCGCCGCCGCCCGCGGGTTGTGCGACAACGACCGGAGCATGCGTGGATGTGGCGTGGGTGCCGGTGCAGGCGGCGAGCGCCAGCGTCAGCGGCGCGGCGAGCAGCGCACGCCTCACCGGTCGAACGCCAGACGCATGCCCTGCGGATCGCCGACCAGCCGCCTGCCGTCCCAGGCGAGATGGCCGTTGACCCAGGTCGAGGCGATGCGCGAATGGAAGGTGGTGCCCTCGAACGGCGACCAGCCGCACTTCGACAGCACCTGCGCGCGCTCGACCGTGAACGGCGTGTCGTCGATCAGCACCAGATCGGCGAAATAGCCCTCGCGCAGGAAGCCGCGTTCCGCGACGTCGAACAGCTGCGCCGGTGCGTGCGCGAACTTCCGCACCACCTGCGCCGTGGTCAGCCGGCCTTCGTGCACGCATTCCAGCGCCGCGCTCAGCGCGAACTGCACCAGCGGCAGGCCGCTGGGCGCGCGCAGATACGGGTTCCGCTTCTCTTTCAGCGTGTGCGGGGCGTGATCGGTGGCGAGCACGTCGATGGTGTCGTCGGCCAGCGCCGCGATCAGCGCTTCGCGGTCGGCGGCGTCCTTGATCGCCGGGTTGCACTTGATGAAGTTGCCGCGGGTGGCGTAGTCGCGGCTGTCGAAGCGCAGGAAATGCACGCAGGTTTCGGCGGTGATGCGCTTGCGGCTGCCGTCGGCGCGGATCATCGGACCGCGCTCGAACAGCGCCAGTTCGTCGGCGGTGGAAACGTGCAGCACGTGCAGGCGGGCGTCGTGGCGCCGGGCCAGTTCGATCGCCAGTCTCGTCGACTTGACGCAGGCGGCGCGCGAGCGGATCTCGCCGTGGAATTCCACCGGCACGTCGTCGCCGTACTGGGCGCGGAACTTCGCCAGTTCCGCGTCGATCATCGGCGTGTCTTCGCAATGGGTGATGATCGGCGTCGGTGCGTCGCGGAACACCGCGTCGAGGATTTCCGGGTCGTCGACCAGCATGTTGCCGGTCGATGCGCCCATGAAGATCTTCACCCCCGGCGTGGTCCGCGGGTCGATCGCGCGGATGGCCTCGATGTTGCCGGTGCTGGTGCCCATGTAGAAGGCGAAGTTGGCGCGGGCGCGACCGGCGGCGCGGCGGTACTTGTCCTCCAGCGCCGCGGCGTCGAGCGTCGGCGGGCTGGTGTTGGGCATCTCCATGAAGCTGGTGAGCCCGCCGGCCACCGCGGCGGCCGACTCGGTGGCCAGATCGCCCTTGTACTCCAGCCCGGGTTCGCGGAAGTGCACCTGGTCGTCGATCATCCCCGGCAGCAGGCGTCGGCCATCGGCATCGATCACCGTCTCGCCGTGCCGTGCGACCAGGCCGCTGCCGATGGCCTCGATGCGGCCGTGGGCGATGCGCAGGTCGCCGTCGAATTCCCGGTCTTCGTTGACCAGACGGGCGTTGACGATCAGGGTGGGGGCGTGGTCGTTCATGCGGGAGGCCGTGGTCGGTCGTGACGGGGCGGCACCGGATCGTGGCCGCCGGGGCAGAGGGGGTGGCAGCGGGCCAGCCGTCGGGCCGTGAGCCAGCTGCCGCGGACCGCGCCGAAGCGCTGGATCGCCTCCATCGAGTATTCCGAACAGGTCGGGACGAACCGACAACGCTGTCCCAACAGGGGGCTTACCCAGCGTTTGTAGAAGCGGAGTGCGATGATCAGCAGACGGTCGATCAATGAATGGATCCGGGACAATCGCGGCGCGCGGGGCTCGCAGGAATGCGAGGTTGCCGCTGCAGTCTCGGCAGGGTATAACAGCCCGCTTTCCCGCCTCAAGG
>JAYRTK010000210.1:0-6286 GCA_041919595.1 Lysobacteraceae bacterium | reverse complement strand
GCGTGGTGGTGGTGTCAATCAAGGGGCTGTCGGTGCGTTCCCTCAAACCGCGGTCGTCCGTCGCAACCACCCATTCGAGTACGCGCGTTTCATGAAGAAGATCCTGGGGTTCATCGAAAAATGCCTTGCCGCGATGCCGGCGCTGGTGCTCCGCTTCCGGCTGCTGGTGTTGGCGTGCGTGCTCGGCATCACGGTGCTGTCGGTGTACGGCATGGGCCGGCTCAAGTTCGATTTCACGATCGAGCGCTGGTTGAAGCAGGACGACACCGCGTTCGTGGCGTTCGAGGCCTTCCGCGAGCAGTTCGGCAGCGACGATGGCGTGGTCATCGTCTACAAGCCGAAGGACGGCGACGTTTTCTCGGCCCGGTCGCTGGCCCTGCTGCAGGGCATCCGCAACGATCTGCTGAATTACCACGAGACGCTGAAGGAGGGCGAAACCTCGGCGCTGGAGCGCATCGTCAAGGTCGATTCGCTGATCAACGCGCCGATCCTGACCGTGGACGCCGACAGCCTGCAGTCGCGCTGGCTGGTCGGCGACACCGTGCCCACCGACCCGGTCGCGCTCGACGCCATCCGCAAGACCGCGCGCGCGGAACGCGATCTGCGCATGCGCTTCTTCTCCGAGGACGAGCGCTACGGCGTGATCTACGTCAAGACCGATTTCGGTGCGGTGCCGGTCGACAGCGAAGCCACGACCTCGGCCATCGTCGATGGCGCGGAGAATCTGACCTACGTCGATCCGGCCGCGGAGGCCGGCCCCGCCACGGACGCCGCGACCGACCCGGGCGCCGCTCCGGCCGATGCCGACGCCATGTGGTCCGAAGGCGATGCGCCGAAGTTCAAGTCGACCGGCATGGGCGACTACGTCGCGCTCAACGCCGCGATCAACGAAGTGCTGCAGCGCGACGCCTACAAGGGACATTTCGAGTACTACCGGGTCGGCAACACCGTCGACTCCGAGAACCAGGTGCGCATGGGCGAGGAGATGGGGTTCCTGTACATGATCGGCCTGCTGATCATGGTCGTGACCCTGTTCGCGATCTTCCGCTCGTTCGCCGGCGCCGCCTGGCCGATCCTGATCATCCTCCTCAGCACGCTCTGGACGCTCGGGATCGGCGGCTGGATGGGGCTGTCGATCTC
The DNA here is from genome assembly GCA_041919595.1 of Lysobacteraceae bacterium. GTDB lineage: Bacteria > Pseudomonadota > Gammaproteobacteria > Xanthomonadales > Xanthomonadaceae > Lysobacter_I. Next base: position 5,146 of record JAYRTK010000210.1, on the reverse strand, counting down.
GCCGTTCGTGGTGCTGACGTTCCTGCTGATCCTCACCATCGGCATGGCCGACGTCACCCACATGGTGTCGGGCTATCTGTTCTTCCGCGAGGGCGGCCTCGACGCCGACGCCGCCCTGCGCGAGACCTACGAGAAAACCGGCCTCGGCTGCTTCCTCACCGCCGCCGCCACGATGTCGGGGCTGCTGGCGTTGATGTGGGGCAATCTGGTGCCGGTGATCAACTTCGCCGTGATGTCGGCGATGGGCGTCGCGATGGCCTTCCTGCTCACGATCTTCCTGCTGCCGATCCTGCTCCGGATCAGTTCGCCCGCGCCCCAGGATCGGACGAAGCCCGGGCGCGGTTGGGCCGCGCGCATCATTCCGACCTTCGTGCCGTGGCTGCAGCGCCAGCTGGAGAAGATCGTGCCGCTCGTCGAGAAGCGCCCGTTCGCGTTCATCCTGCCGTTCGCGCTGGTGCTGGGGCTCTCGATCTACGGCGCGCTCAAGGTCAAGGTCGACTACAGCCTCTACGACCAGTACCACGAGACCTCGAACTTCTACCAGAGCATCAAGCTGCTGGACAGCAAGCTCGCCGGCGCCTCGCAGATGTCGCTCTACGTCGATCTGGGCAAGGACGACGGCTTCCAGGATCCGCGGGTGCTGCGCGAGATCGACGCGCTCCAGCGCAAGCTGGAACGCGACTATGGCCGCTACGTGATCCGCACCTCCTCGATCGTGGAGACGGTCAAGGACGCCTATCAGAAGCAGAACGACGGTCAGGCGGACAAGTACGCCATTCCGCCGACCCGGGAGATGCTCTCGCAGACCCTCTTCACCTTCAATCTGGCCGACCCGGAGGAACGCGCGAAGCTGGTCGACGAGACCTACCGGAAGGCCAACATCACGGTCAATCTGCGCAGTTACGGATCCTACGAATACACCCGGGTCTTCGAGGCGATGACCCGCGACATCGACGTCACCGTCGCCAGGATCCGCGCCCACTATCCGGATGCGCGCGTTTCGATCACCGGGCTGTTCGCCATGGGCATGAAGGCCGCGAACTATCTGGTCGTCAACGAACTGCAGAGCTTCGGTCTCAGCCTGTTGATCATCTCGATGGCGCTGCTGCTGATCTTCGGTTCGGTCAAGGCCGGGCTGATCTCGCTGATTCCGAATCTGGTGCCGTCGCTGCTCGTGCTGGGTCTGCTCGGGCTGTTCGACATTCCGCTCGACTTCTACACGATGATGCTGGCGCCGATCGTGGTCGGCATCGCGGTCGACGACACCATCCACTTCATGTCGCTGTACCGGATCGAGGTGGCGAAGGACGGCGACATCCGCCGTGCGCTGATCGACACCGTCAAGGAATGCGGCCAGTCGATCGTGTTCGCCTCGATGATCCTCGGCCTCGGCTTCGGGATCATGGCGATGGCGACGACCCCCGGACTCGCCAGTCTCGGGAAGTTCGGCTTCCTCGCCATCTTCTCCGGCCTGCTCTGCGAACTGTTCCTGACGCCCGCGCTGATCTTCGCCTTCCGGCTGAAGTACCAGGGCGGACATGCCGCCGAAACGCTCGCGCCGGCAGCGCACTGACCCGACACTCCAAGAGGAAGCATCGATGAACACCGCCGTTTCCATCGCCCTGAAGGCCGCGCTCGGCGTCTGCCTGCTCGCTCCGCTGTCGCTGTCCGCGGACGGCCCGGGCGCGGACGACGTCATGAAGGCGTCCGATCGCGCCTATCGCGGCGCCTTCAGCACCGCGATCGTCAAGGTCCAGCTCACCACCTGCCGCTACGCCCTCAAGAACAACACGATCGGTTGCCGCGAGAAACCGCGGATCAGCGTGCTGGAGGCGGTCGAGAAGAAGCGCGGCGCCGATCGCAAGGATTCGCAGTCGATCGTGCTGGTGCTGCAGCCGGTGTCCGACAAGGGCGTCGGCATGCTCAGCTACGAGTACTACGACGTCAACAAGGACAACGACATCCTGCTGTACCTGCCCGCGCTCGGAAAGGCCCGCCGCATCGTCTCCGGCGGCGCCGGCAACGAGGACGGCGGCAGTTTCTTCGGCAGCGAATTCTTCGTCGACGACACCCAGCTCAGGAAGATCGAGCAGTACACCTACCGCACGGTGCGCGACGACACGTACGAGGGTCGGCCGGTGTGGGTCGTCGAGGCCACGCCGACCGCCAAGCGCGCCACCCGCACCCAGTACGGCAAGATCCATCTGTGGGTGGACAAGGAGCGCAAGCTGATCGTCCGCGAAGATATCTTCAACAAGGCGGGCAAGCTCTACCGGCAGCGGTTGAACACCCAGTACACGCAGGTCGACGGCGTGTGGTTGGCGAAGCGGCAGGTGATGAAGAATCTGCTCACCCAGCGCATGACCGTGCTGAGCAATCTGTCCGCGGCCTACGATCGCAACGTGCCGGACGACGTGATGTCGGAGCGCAGCCTCACCGACGTGACGTTCCGCGAGCGCGCGCTGGCCGCGATGCGCGGCCAGCCCAAGTGAGACCGGACATGAGCACGCACGACAAGCCTGCGGAACGCACCGAGGCCCGCGGGGCGGGTCCGGGCGACGACGATGTCGCGATCATCGGCATGGCCTGCCGCTATCCCGGCGCCGACGATCCGGAAACGTACTGGCAGAACCAGATGCAGGGCCGCATCGGGATCCGCGAAGTGCCTCCGGACCGCTGGGACTGGCGCGAATTCCACGGTGATCCGCGCGAGCCGAACCGGACACTGGTGAAGTGGGGCGGCTTCATCGACGACGTCGACCGCTTCGACAACGATCTCTTCCGCATTTCCCCGGCGGAAGCCCGGCTCATGGATCCGCAGCAGCGATTGATGCTGGAGCTGACCTGGAGTTGTCTGGAGGATGCCGGTTACGTTCCCGCCAGTCTCGCCGGATCCAACACCGGCGTGTACGTCGGTGTCGGCACCCTGGACTATCGCGAGCGGCTGACCGCGCACGTGCCCGTGGTCGAAGCGTACCGGGCCACCAGCAACTACATCACGATGCTGCCGAACCGGGTGTCGTACGTCCTCGATCTGCACGGCCCGAGCCTGGCGTTCGACACGTCCTGTTCCAGCAGTCTCTATGCCGTGCATTTCGCCGCGCAGGCGATCCGTCGCGGCGAAGTCGGCATGGCCATCGTGGGCGGCATCGCGCTGCTGCTGAGCCACATCACGATGGTCGCGTACGCCAAGAACGGAATGTTGTCGTCGACCGGGCAGTGCCGGACGTTCGACGCCAGCGCCAACGGCTACGTGCGCGGCGAGGGCGGCGGCGTCATCCTGCTGAAGAAGCTGCGCGATGCGCTGCGCGATGGCGATCGCGTGCTCGGCCTGATCAAGGGCTCCGCGATCAACCATGGCGGCAAGGCGCAGACCCTCACCTCGCCGAACACCTACGCCCAGTCGCAGGTGATCCAGGATGCCTACGAACATGCGGGCGTTCCGATCGACCGGGTCAGCTACGTCGAGGCCCACGGCACCGCGACGCCGAAGGGCGATCCGATCGAGATCGTCGGCCTGAAGCGCGCGTGGCGCAATCTCGAGCGCAGCTTCTCGGTGCGGGTCGCGCCGCAGAGCTGTGGACTGGGATCGGTCAAGACCAACATCGGTCATCTGGAAGCCGCCGCAGGCATGGCCGGACTCATCAAGCTGCTGCTGGCCTTCCGCCATCGCCGGTTGCCGGCGCTGGCGAACTTCGAGCGGCTGAACCCGCAGATCCAGCTGGACGATTCGCCCTTCTACCTGGTCACCGAGCCACGGGACTGGGTTCCGGAGAGTCCCGATGCGCCGCTCACCGCCGGTCTGAGTTCGTTCGGCTTCGGCGGCACCAACGCGCACGTGGTGCTGCAGTCGCTTCCCGACACCCTGCGGGCGACGGCCTGAACGCCATCCGCCCTTCCATCGAGAACACTACGACCATGACCATCATCCATCCGGCGCGTGACCACCGCCGCGCCGTCGATCCGCAGACGGAGGGCGACACACCATGAGTGCGAAATCCGACCACGACTGGGTCGCGGAAGTCTTCCGCGCCCACCGTGATTGCGGCGAGAGCATCGCCATCGTGTTCGGCCAGGTCGATGCCCAGGCTCCGACCGCGAACGACATCACCTGGCACGAGCTGCAGCACGACCAGTACGACGGCGTCAGCGGCCTCGCGTCCCTGCTCGCGAAACAGGGTCTGAAACCCGAGTCGCTGCCGGTGCTCCGCGAAGGTCGGCCCTCGTGGTTCCGGCGGATCCGCGGCCTGTTCTCCGTGCTGCGCTATCTGAGCGTCCGTCGCCAGGCGTGGAACGTCGAATTCGACTGGAAGGAGCCCGACGGCTGGCCGTCGCCGGCCGATCGCGTTGCCTGGATCCTGTTCGACGAGGACCAGACCCGCGCGTTGCTTCAGGCCGCGAAGTCCGCGGGATCGACGGTGAACACCTTCCTGCTCACGCATCTGGACGCGGTCGTGTGCGGGCGCTGGGTTCCGCGCGATTCCGAGCGGCGCTGGATGTTGCCGGTGAACCTGCGCGGTGCCGTGCAGCGCCACGCCGAAGCGCCGCCGCACATGTCGTTGTTGGCCGTGGACATGATCGGCACGCCGACGCCCGGCGCGGTGCAGACGCACATCGACGGTCTGCTGCGACAGGGCCAGCACTGGGGCATGTGGCCGCTCCTGCATGCCGGGCGCGTGATGGGCGCGGAGGGCATGCGCAAGGACATCAGGAAGCGCGCGCTCCAGGGCCACAGCAATACCGGCATGTTCTCCAATCTCGGCGTGTGGAACGTCGCCGGCGGCGGCAGTTGGCTGTTCTGTCCGGCCATCACCCGCGTCTATCCGATCGGTGCCGGCTGCATCACGGTGAACGGCCGTCTGGCGCTCACGCTGCAGTTGCACTCGGGCCTGGGTGCCACGCTGGCGCAGGCACGCGAGACCCTGGAGGCCTGGGCGCAATCCTGCCTGAACGCGATCGGGCAGACCCATGCCCAGCCCGCCGCCGCGTCGACCGCCGGCACGCGCCCCGCGACCGACCCATCCCCCGCAATTCTTCCCGATCCGACCGGATTCTCTTCAGAAAGGTGATTTTCCCATGGTAAAAGTTGGCATTGAAGCAATGAACGTGTTCGCCGGCACGACGTTTCTCGACGTCGAGAAGCTGG
>JAYRTK010000209.1:0-6350 GCA_041919595.1 Lysobacteraceae bacterium | reverse complement strand
GACTATGCGCCGCGCGATCGGTATCGCATGGACCTGACCGCCAGCGCGTGGCTGCCGGCGCCCGCGGGCCGCACCCCGGCACGCCTGGGACTGGTCGCGCGCGGCGATCTGCGCGCGCTCGACATCGCCCTCGCCGGCGCCGCCCCCGCGCCGCTGCGCGCGCGTCTGCGCCTGCTGGGCGAACGGACGCCGCGCTGGTCGCTGGTCGCGGAGACCGAAGGCCTGACCACGGCCGCGCTGCTCGGCGACGACGACGAGACCCGCTACGTTTTCGATCTGCGCGCCGACGGCGTCGCCGGTGCGGCGAACGTCCAGGGCCGGGTCGCGCGCGGCGAGGTCGCGGCGACGCTGCGCCCGTCGAAGCTCACGATCGAGAACCAGACACTGCGGCTCGCGCCGCTGTCGATCGAAGCGCTCGGCGGCACGCTGACGGCGAACGGTCGCGCCGATTTCACCGACCCCGCGAATGCGCGCTTCGACGGCCGCGTGATCGCGCGCGGGCTGCGCTGGCAGGGCGATACGCCGGACGCGGTGGCGGTCGTCGGCGACGGCGATTTCGAACTCTCCGGACGGCTGCGCGACTGGCGTGCGGACGGCGAAGCGCGGCTGCAGCGCGGGACGGACCGCGCGACGCTCGCGCTGAAGGCGCAGGGCGACGCGACCGCCGCGCGCTTCGATACGCTACGCGCGACGATGCCGAGCGGTCGCCTCGACGGTCGCGGCACGCTGACGTGGGCGCCGGCGCTGCGCTGGCAGGCCGAAGCGACGCTCGCGGGCTTCGATCCGGGCTATCTGCTGCCCGATTGGCGCGGCGCGGTGACCGGCGCGCTGCGCAGCACCGGCGAGACCCCGCGCGAGGGCGGCCTCGATGCCCGGATCGAAGCGAAGGCGCTCGGCGGTCGTCTGCGCGGTCGCGCGCTCGGCGGCCGCGCCGATGTGCGGATGCGACGGCCCGCGGACGCGGGCCGGACGGACTACGTCGGCGACATCGCGCTGACGCTCGGCGCCAGCCGCATCGACGCCCGTGGCCGCATCGACGACACGCTCGATGTCGATGCGACCTTCGCGCCGCTGCAGCTGGACGATCTGCTGCCCACCGCGCGGGGCGTGCTGCGCGGCTCGCTGCATCTGAGCGGACCGCGCACGCAGCCCGAGATCGCGGTCGACCTCGCCGGCCAGGCGCTGCGCTACGAGGACTGGACCGCCGACACGCTGCGGGCGCGAGGTCGATTGCCGTGGCGCGCCGGCGCGCCGGGCGCACTGGACATCGAAGGCGAAGGCATCGACGCCGGGCTCGCGTTCGCGACGCTGCGTCTGCAGGCGCGCGGTGCGATCGAGGCCCTGCGCGTCGAGGGCGATGCCCGGACCGACTTCGGTCGCCTCGATCTCGCCGGCGACATCGCGAAGCGCGGCGCGCAATGGTCGGGCACGCTCGCCGCGCTCCGCTTCGCACCGACCACCGGTCCGGCGTGGGCGCTGCGCGCGCCGACCGCGTTCGCTGCGACGCCCGCGCCTGCCGCGCTGCGTCTGCGGATCGCGTCGAGCTGTTTCGCCACCGTCGACGCGAACGTCGCGGGCGAGCTCTGCGCCGACATCGATTGGCCGACCCGCGCCGATGTGCGCGGCGCGGCGCTGCCGCTGGCGCTGGTCGCGCCCTATCTGCCCGAGCGCGAACGCGGCCAGGTCTGGCGGCTGCGCGGCACGGTCGATCTCGACGCGCAGGTACGTCCGCGCGGCGGCGCCTGGGCCGGGACCGCGCATCTGCGTTCGGCCGAAGGCGGCGTGTCGGCGGATGCGCGCGGCCGGCGCGAGGTGCTCGGCTATCGCGCGCTCGTCCTCGATGCCCGCTTCGACCCGCAGCGGATCGAAGCCGAGCTCACCGGCGCGCTGACGCCCGACGGCCGCGTCGCCGCGCGCATCGCGACCGGCTGGGACGGCGATGCGCCGCTGCAGGGCACGATCGAGATCGACACCCGCGCGTTGACCTGGCTCGAACTGTTCTCGCCCGATCTCGTCGAACCGCAGGGCCATCTGCAGGGCCGCATCGCGCTCGGCGGCCGGCGCGCGCAACCGACGCTGGGCGGACAGGCGCGGCTCGACGCATTCCGCGCCGAACTGCCGGCGCTCGCGCTGAGCCTGCGCGAGGGCGAACTGCGCTTCGACGCGCAACCCGACGGCACCGCGGTGCTCGCCGGCCGCGTGCGCAGCGGCGAAGGCACGCTGCGCGTCGACGGCAGCCTGGGCTGGCGCGGCGACGACACGCCGCTGCGGCTGGCGGTGACCGGCGAGGACGTGCTGGTCTCCGACACGCGTCAGCTGCGCGCGGTGGTCGATCCCGCGGTGGTCGTGCGCTACCTCGCCGGCGAACCGATCTCGGTGACCGGCCGCGTGCGCATCGACAGCGCCGCGCTCGATCTCGAACGCCTCGATGCCGGTGTGTCCGCGTCCGAGGACGTGGTCGTGCTGGATCCGGCCAATCCCGGACGCGGTGCGCGCACGCCGCTCGATCTGGATCTGGTGCTGGAAGCGGGCGACGACGTGCGTCTGCATGGTTTCGGTCTGGACGGCAGCCTCGGCGGCAGCGTGCGCATGCGCGCGCGACCGGGGCGCGAGACCACCGCGACCGGTACGCTCGACGTCGAAGGCCGTTATCGCGCCTACGGACAGAATCTGCGGATCACCCGCGGCCGGCTGCTGTGGTCGAACACCGCGTTCTCCGACCCGATCATCGACGTGCGCGCCGAACGCGCGGTCGGCGCGGTCACCGCCGGCATCGACGTGACCGGCCGCGCCACCGCACCGGTGGCGCAGGTGTGGAGCGACCCGGCGACCAGCGAATCCGAAGCCTTGTCCTACCTCGCCCTGGGCCGGCCGCTGTCCAGCGCGACCGCCGACGAGAACCGCCAACTCAGCGCCGCCAGCGCCGCGCTCTCCGCCGGCAACCTGCTGGCCTCGCAGCTCGGCGCCCGCATCGGCCTGGACGACGCCGGCCTCAGCGAGTCCCGCGCCCTCGGCGGCACCGTCGTCGGCGTCGGCAAATACCTCTCGCCGCGACTGTACGTGAGCTACGGCGTGTCGCTGCTGGGCACCGGTCAGGTCATCACGCTCAAGTACCTGTTGCGCAAGGGCTTCGACATCGAGATCGAATCCAGCACCGTCGAGAACCGCGGCTCGGTGAACTGGCGGAAGGAACGGTAGGCGCCGTCTCCGGTGCTCGTCCCGGAGCCCCTGCCAACCGCAGGTGTGCCGGGCATTCCCCGTCGTTCATCCCAGGCGCGCTTCGTCTGCCCGGGCGATTGGCCGCGAGCTTGGGAAGGACAGGTCGAAGGCATGCGGGCGATGGCGGATTCAATTGATCGATACTCCCCACCCTCACTGCAACAGCCGCCCCCGCCGCTCCGCCAGATCGATCCGCGCTTCCATCCCGGAGCGGAAATCGAGGCAGTCGGATTCGATGCCGTCGCTGAAGAGGATGCCGCCGTCGGGCATCAGCGAGCGGATGCGCAATGGGCTGTCGGCGTCGATCTCGCCGAACACCAGGTCGGTGCCGCTCCAGCGGCTGGGAAACGGTTCGCGAACGCTGAAGACGAGGCGCCGCGCGTCCCAGGCGAAGCCGTCCTTGCGCAGGGCCTGCACGCGCTTGTTCGGGCGCACGCCGGCGACCGCGGTCGCGCCGGTGAGCACGCTGCGCAGCCAGCCGGTGGAGCCCAGTCCGGTGGAGACGATCACCCCGCTGGACGATTGGCGTTCGATGCGGTCGCCCAGCTGCAGTTCGTAGCGCGCGGAGACGTGACTGCGGGCGCCGATGAAGAAATCGTTGACCGCGAGCAGCGTCTGGCCGTCCGGCAGGCGGGCGCGCGCCATGCTGATTTCGCGGATCGGGCGACGGCCGCGCCACACCTCGGGCAGCAGCGTCGCCAGATCGCCGGGCGCGAACGGCAGCAGCACGCCGTCGAAACGCTGCGGGTCGGGATTGACCGCGATCACCGGCTGCTCGGCGAGGTACTTCAGCGTGTTCGCGACCAGTCCGTCCTGACCCACCACGACCACCGCGCAATCCGGCGGAAACAGGAAATTCGGCAGGAACCCGCGATCCAGCGGCTGCACGCGGCCATGCGCGCGCAGCGCGCGCTCGACCCCCGCCACCGCCTCGCGATAGGTGCGGTCCTCGAGCAGGAAATCCTCGAAATCCATGCCCAGATGTTCGGCCTGGAATCGCGCCTGCTCGACCGTGTTGTAGCGCACCACCATATCCTGCAGGCGCGTGCGCCGGGTCACCAGGACGATCTTGCGATCCTGGCCGTCGTTCGCCTTCACGCGGTCGCGCTCACTTCGGGCGGGCGGCCATCTGCCGCAGCAGGTCCGGCGAGAAATTGAATTCGCCGATCTTCACCGCGTTGTCGGCGATGTTCTGCAGGCCCAGCGCCATCAGCGTTTCCGGACTGGCCTGACCGAACATCATCGCCTGCAGCGCGCGCGGATCCATGTCCTTGATCGCCTCGACCAGCACGCGCATGGCGTGGGCGCGCACGTCGGCCTCGAGCTTGCGGTTCTCCGCCTGCCGCTGCACCAGTTCGGCGTTCTGTTCTTCCAGCCTGACGTTGCCGGCGATTTCCTGCGCCTGCATTTCCTGGCGCTTTTCGAGAATGACGCGTTCCGACTCGACCTCGGTCTCGCGCACCTGGCGACGTTTCTGTTCGACGACCAGCTCGCTGCGCAGCTCGCTCTCCTTGATCATCTGCTCCTGCGCGATCGCCGCGTTGCGTCGCGAATAGGTGGCATCGTCGGCCTGCTTGAGGATTTCCTCGCGCACCGGCGCTTCCAGCGCGCGCGCGGTTTCCGGCGTCGGCTTGGCCGCGAGCAGCGACAGATCGACGATCTCGATGCCCAGCGCCGCCAGCGCCTGCCCCGAGGTCAGGCCCTGCCGCGCGGCCTTCGACAGCGATTCGGTGCCGTGCAGCACCGCGCGCAGATCGGCATCCTGCAGCAGCGCGCGGAACTGCGCCTTGACCGCGTTGAGCACGCGCGCCGGCAGACGTTCGGGATCCTCGGACGCATAGGCGCCGTTCGGCAGCAGCACGAAGTCCTGCTGCTGCGCGAGGGTCTTCGGATCGGCGACCCGGTAGGCCACCTGCCCCTGCAGCGTCACCGCCTGGAAGTCGCGGGTGGTCTCCTCGAACATGAAGGGCACGTCGACCGCGGTCAGCGGCACGCTCACCAGCGTGGATTGCGGCGCGAAATAGAAGAATGCCAGGCCGGTGCCCTCGCGCACCACCTTGCCGTCCTTGAATTGCATCAGGTAGTGGCTGGGCGAGGATTTGACGTAGCGGAAGCCGAACATGCGCGTTCTCCAGGAACCGGCGGCAGCGGGAGGCGGAACGCCGGCATGATAGTCGGAAACGGCGGACGCCGGCGGGCCCGCCGGGGGCGTCTCAGCCGTCGCGCCGCGACTGCACGCGCATGTACATCGGCCCGAGCGGACGCACGTCCAGCGGGACGCCGGTGCGCGCCACGAGCGCACGCATCTCGTGTGGCCGGAAGGCGCGACGGAAGGTCAGCACCGAATCGCGACGGGTCAGGGTGAAGCGCATGAGCGTGGAGAATATCCACGTCAGCATCACCGCGGACAGCGAGCGACGCACGTCAAAATGCAGGATGCCGTGGCGGGCGACGCGCTGCGAGGCGGCGAGGATGCGTTCGCATTCGTCCGGCGTGCGGTGGTGCAGCATGAAGGTGCTGCAGACCATGTCGTAGCCGCCGGTCGGCATCGCATCGAGCGTTCTCGACGGGTCGTAATGGATGTCGATGGCATCGCCGCGCGCGGCGACGCGGTCGCGCGCGTAGGCGACGATGTCCTCGCGGAACTCGACCCCGTGCAGATCCAGCGGCACGCCGTCGCGCGCGCACAGCGCCGCGACCAGATGCAGCAGCATGCCGTCGCGGGTGCTCATGTCGAGCACCCGCACCGGTCGCCGGACGTCGATGTGGATGCGGCGCAGTTCGGGCGCGAGCACCTCGGCCATCCGGCGCAGGATGCCGGTGCGGTCGTAGAGACGGTTGAATTCCTGGATGATCTGCCGCCCGGGCCCGTCGAGTCCGTGCGCCTCGAGCTCTTCCGGCGCCTCCGAGACCAGCCAGCGGTCGTACCAGGCACCGCGCACGAACGGTGCCGATGACGTTGATGGCGCGGGCGTGCGCCCGGAAGGCGTGACTGCGGTCATGGCGGACATCCTGTCGCGTTGCTGCGGTCCCGTGCGACCCTTCCGTGGCGGTCCGTGCTGGCGCAGGGCTCGATCGGACGACCGGCGTCAGCGCGCGAGAAGGGGCATTTGAGCGCCGATCGGGCGCGG
>JAYRTK010000208.1:0-6364 GCA_041919595.1 Lysobacteraceae bacterium | reverse complement strand
CGACGCCCGCGGCGAGTCCGCCGCCACCGATCGGCACCAGCACTACGTCCGGCGCCAGCGATGCGATCTCCATGCCGACCGTGCCCTGACCGGCGATCACGTCGGGGTCGTCGAACGCGGAAAGGAAGCGGTAACCGTTCTTCTCGGCCAGTTGCATCGCGAACAGGCGAGCTTCGTCGAAGGTGTCGCCGTGCAGGCGCACGGTGGCGCCCCAGTGGGCGACGCCCGCGATCTTGGTCTGCGGCGCGCCGTGCGGCATCACCGCGATCGCCGGTACGTCGAGACGATAGGCCGCCCACGCCAGTCCCTGCGCGTGATTGCCGGCCGACGCGGCGATCACCGGCCGATCGTCGCCGCGCTCGCGCGCCGCGAGCAGGGCGTTCAGCGCGCCGCGTACCTTGTACGAACCGGTGCGCTGCAGATTTTCGAGCTTCAGCCAGCAGCCGAAGCGTTCGGCGTGATGCAGGGGCGTCGGCGGGAGATAGCGCCGCAGACGGGCCTGCGCGGCGAGCACATCGCCCGCGCCGACCGCTGCGGCGTTGCGAACCGGGCCGACGACGTCGCTGTCCATGCTCAGACGTCCGTCAGCCAGTTCGACGACCACGCGCTGTCGCCGCGGACGGTGCGCGCGTAGACCGCGGCGATCTCGCGGGCCACCGGGCTCTGGGGATCGTAGACGCGGCCGTCGCTTCCGCCAGCATGGATTTCGCCGATCGGCGTCACTTCCGCGGCGGTGCCGCAGGCGAACACCTCGTCGGCATCCTGCAACTCCTCCAGACTCACCGGTCGCGATTCGGCGCCGAGCAGCCGGATCAGGGTGTCGCGGGTGATGCCGGGCAGCGCGTCGCGGTGTTCGACCGCGGTCACCCGGCCGTCGCGGACCATGAACAGATTCGCGCCGGTGCATTCGACCACGAAGCCGTCGTCGTCGGCGAACATCGCTTCGTCGAAACCGCGCGCCTTGACTTCGCGCTTCGCCAGGATCGAATTGACGTAGGCGCCGCACAGTTTCAGCGGCGGCAGCGAGGTGGCCGGATTGCGCCGCCACGACGACACCGCCACCCGGGTGCGGTTGCCGCCCAGATGCACGTTCGTCGACGAAGTCGCGACCATCAGATGTTGCGGATGACCGGCCACGTCCAGACCGAAACCGCCGTCGCCGTACCAGGCCAGCGGGCGGATGTAGGCGTCGCCCTGGCGGTTCGCGCGCAGCGTCGCCAGCACCGCTTCGGTCGCCGTGGCGACGTCGAAGGTCATGCCCAGGAGTTCGGCGCCCCTGCGCATGCGCTCCAGATGCTCGGGCAGGCGGAAGACCGCCGCGCCGCGCTTCGTCGCATACGCGCGGATGCCCTCGAACACGCCGCTGCCGTAGTGCAGCGCATGCGTGTGCACGGTGGCCTGCAGGGTGCCGACGTCGACCAGTTCGCCGTCGTACCAGAGTGTCTGCGGTGTCGTCGCCGGTGTCGTCTGCGCGGCCGCGGCGGGCGATGGACGTTCCAGCGTCGCGCTGTCGTTCAGAGACATGGTTGCACCTGCACGTCGAGGCAGTCGTAGAGTTTGGCGAGTTGCTGATGCAGACCGTCGGCGGAGCGATCGCCTTCCACGGTCATCTGCAGATGCCAGCGATCACCGTCGGCGCGGGTCTCGCCTTCGACCGCCAGCGGCCGGAAGCCGCGGCGTTCGGCGGTGCCGAGTACCCGGGTCAGCGCGCCTTCGGATTGGCGCAGGGTCAGATCGAGTCGGTAGCGCATGGGGAGCTCCTACGGCGAGGTGGGGAGGGAGGCGGGTGCGAATGCGGATGCTGTCGGCGCGGCGGAAGCGGACGCGCCCGCGGTCGCGATCGGCAGGGCGATGCGTTCGAGCGAGGTCGCTTCGTCCGCATCCATCATTTCGGTGTTGTTGCGGTTCGGCGGCACCAGCGGCCACACGTTCGCGGCCTGGTCGATGGCGACATGCAGCAGCGCGGGCCCCTCGATCGCGAGCAGGGCCTGCAGCGTGTCTTCCATGTCCGCGGCGCGGTCCAGCTTCAGCGTCTTCACGCCGAAGGCCTGCGCCAGCGCGCAGAAATCCGGGTTGTCGCTGAGGTCGATCTCGGAATAGCGGCGCTCGAAGAACAGTTCCTGCCACTGCCGCACCATGCCCAGCGCCTGGTTGTCGAGCAGCACGATCTTCACCGGCAGCCGGTAGCGCGCGACCGTGGCCAGTTCCTGCACGTTCATCAGGAACGAGCCGTCGCCGCTGACGCAGATCACCTGCGATGCGGGATCCTGCATCTGCGCGCCGATCGCCGCCGGCAGACCGAAGCCCATCGCACCCAGCGCGCCGCTGGTGAGATGGTCGCGCGGATGATCGAAGGCCCAGTGCTGGGCGACCCACATCTGGTGCTGGCCCACGTCGCAGCAGACGACGGCCGACGGCGCCAGCGCGGACAGCCGTTTCAGCAGCGCCGGCGCATAGACCGTGTCGCCGGGCGCGTCGTAGCGTGGCGCCACCAGCTGCTTCGCGTGCAGACAGGCATCGCGCCAGGCATGCCGCGCGACCCCGTGCCGACCGCGCAGATGCGCCGCCGAGGCCGGCTGCATCCGGCGCAGGCTGATCGCGATGTCGCCCTGCACCGGCGCGTCGGCCGTGCGCAGCTTGCCGATCTCGCAGGCGTCGATGTCCAGATGCACCACGCGCGCGTTCGGCGCGAACTCGGCCAGCTTGCCCGTCGCGCGATCGTCGAAGCGCGCACCGACCACGAACAGCAGATCGCATTCGTGCACCGCCAGATTCGCGGCGCGGTTGCCGTGCATGCCCAGCATGCCGAGATTCAACGGATGCGTCGCGGGCAGGGCGCCCAGCCCCTTCAGCGTGAGCACGGCGGGAATCTGGGTGGCGTCGACGAAATCACGGAACGCCTGCACCGCGCCGCCGAGGGCGATGCCGCCGCCACCGTAGATCACCGGTTTCTGCGCCAGCGCCAACTGCGCCAGCGCCGCATGCAGCGCGGCATCGCTCGCGCCCGGCGCGGGGTCGACCGATGCCGGCACGTGCGCGGGCAGGTGCGAGGCGTCCGCGTTCTGCACGTCCTTCGGAAGATCGATCAGGACCGGGCCGGGGCGGCCTTCGCGTGCGAGGCGGAAGGCTTCGCGCACGACGTTCGGCAGTTCATCGACACTGCGCGCCAGGAAGTTGTGCTTGACGATCGGCATGGTCATGCCGAACACGTCGAGTTCCTGGAACGCATCGGTGCCCATCAGCGGCGTGCCCACCTGGCCGGTGATGCAGACCATCGGCACCGAATCCAGCATCGCGTCGGCGATGCCGGTGACCAGATTCGACGCGCCCGGACCGGAGGTCGCGACGCAGACGCCGACGCGCCCGCCGGCGCGCGCATAACCGTTCGCCGCGAACGCGGCACCCTGTTCGTGCCGCACCAGCACGTGTTTGAGGGAGGATCCGTGCAGCGCGTCGTAGAAGGGCATGATCGCGCCGCCGGGATACCCGAACAGCGTGTCCACGCCTTCCGCGAGCAACGCCTGCACCAGCCAGCGGGCACCGTTCATCAGGCAGTCTCGGCAATGGGGTTGGTGGGTTGCGACGGCGTCGCGGCCGGTTTCGATGCGGTCGGCGCGGCGGCCTGCGGTGCCGCGCCGCTCTGCTGCAGCCACTGCATCTTGGCGCGGAGTTCCTTGCCGACCCGCTCGATCGGATGGTCGAGATCGGCCTGCTGGAACTTCCGGTAGTTCGGCAGGCCTGCGTCGTACTCCGCCACCCAGCGCTGGATGAAGGTGCCGTCCTGGATCTCGCGCAGGATGTCCTTCATCCGCGCCTTGGTCTCGGCGTTGATCACCCGCGGGCCGCTGACGAAATCGCCGTACTGCGCGGTCTCGGAGACGAATTCCAGCATGCGGGTGATGCCGCCTTCGTAGAACAGGTCGACGATGAGCTTCAGTTCGTGCAGGACTTCGTAGTAGGCGATCTCCGGCTGGTAGCCGGCTTCCACCAGCGTTTCAAAGCCGGCCTGCACCAGGGCGCTGGCGCCACCGCAGAGCACCGCCTGTTCGCCGAAGAGATCGGTCTCGGTCTCTTCCTTGAAGGTGGTCCTGATCAGGTTGGCGCGGGCACCGCCGAGGCCGGCGGCATAGCACTTCGCGAGCTCCTCGGCGCGGCCGCTGCGATCCTGGTGGATCGCGTAGATGCAGGGCACGCCGCGGCCGATTTCGTATTCGCGACGCACCAGCGCACCCGGGCCTTTCGGTGCGACCAGCACCACGTCGAGATCGGTGCGCGGCGAGATCATGCCGAAGTGCACGTTCAGGCCGTGCGCGAACAGCAGGCAGGCGCCCGGTTTCATGTTCGGTGCGAGCACGTCCGCATAAAGCTTCTTCTGCACCATGTCCGGCGTGAGCACGGCCACGAGGTCGGCCTGTGCCGCGGCTTCGGCCGGCGATTTCACGGTGAAGCCATCGGCGAGCGCCTTCACTTCGGTCGGGCCGCCGGAACGCAGGCCGACGACGACATCGAAACCGGAGTCGCGGAGGTTCAGCGCGTGGGCGCGGCCCTGGCTGCCGTAGCCGATGACAGCGATCGTGGGTTTGGAAGCAGCGTTCATGGAGTGGATCCTTGTAGGAGGGGCTTCAGCCCCGATTGGATGGAGGAAGGGGACTCAGGACGTGGCGATTTCGGATTCGACGAGTTCGGCAGCGATGCGCTTCGGATCTGCCGCATCCAGCAGCCCGGGCGACGTCACCGCGCCCTGCGAAGCCGAACGCACGTCGCGGGCGTACTTCGCGAGCACGCCGTGACGCACGCGTGGCGCGATGCGTGCGGCGCTGCGGGTCGACAGATCGGCGGCGACGTCGAGCCGACGCGTGGTCGCGTCGATCGTCACCACGTCGCCGTCGCGCAGCTTCGCGATCGGGCCGCCATGCGCGGCTTCCGGCGACACGTGGCCGACCATGAAGCCGTGGGTGGCGCCGCTGAAACGGCCGTCGGTGAGCAGGGCGACGTCGTTGCTCAGACCCTGGCCGACCAGCGCGGCGGTCACCGCCAGCATTTCGCGCATGCCGGGACCGCCGGCGGGACCTTCGAAGCGGATCACCACCACGTCGCCGGCCCGGATCTGCCGCGCCTGCACCGCGGCGAACGCGGCTTCCTCGCTGTCGAACACGCGCGCCGGGCCGGTGTGTTTTTCGCGGCCGTGGCCGGCGAGCTTCACGATGCAGCCTTCCGGCGCGAGGTCGCCGTAGAGGATCGAATAGCCGCCGCGCGGCTTGATCGGATCCTCGACCGGACGCACCACGTCCTGCGTGGGCGAGGTGGCCGCCGCGTTCGCCTCCGCAAAAAAACTCTGGCCGGCGATCGTTGGGATATCCACGATCAGACCGGCCAGTTGCAGTGCCTGCGCCACCAGTGCGGTGCCGCCTTGTTCGAACATTTCCGCCGCCGTATAGCGGCCGCCCGGTTTCAGGTCGGCGATCACCGGGGTGTTGGCGCTCGCGGCCTCGAATTCCTCCAGGTCGAACTTCACGCCGGCCTCGTGCGCGATCGCCAGCAGGTGCAGCGCGGCGTTGGTGGAACCGGCGGTCGCCGACACTGCGCGCGCGGCGTTGCGAAGCGCATCGAGGCTCAGCAGTTGCCGCGGCGTCGGGCCGCCTTCGTTCAACAGCTTCATCACCAGCGCGCCGCAGCGCTCGGCGGCTTTCGGCTTGTCCGGATGGGTCGCCGGAATGTCGTTCTCGCCCAGCGGCGACAGGCCGAGGAAGGTCAGCACCATCGCCATCGTGTTCGCGGTGAACTGGCCGCCGCAGGCGCCGGCGCCGGGACAGGCCCTGCGTTCGATCTCGCCCAGTTCGGCGTCGTCGATGCGGCCGGCCGAATGCGCGCCCACCGCTTCGAACACGTCCTGCACGGTCAGCGCCTTTTCGCCGCCGTCCTTCGACTTGCAGCGTCCGGGCATGATCGTGCCGCCGTAGAGGATCACGGTCGGGATATCGAGGCGCGCGGCGGCCATCGCCGCGGCCGGAATGGTCTTGTCGCAGCCGACCAGCACCACCATCGCGTCGAGGCAGTGGCCGGTCACCGCCAGTTCGATCGAATCGGCGATGGTCTCGCGCGAGGCCAGCGACGCGCGCATGCCGTCGCTGCCCATCGCGATGCCGTCGGTCACCGCGATCGTGTTGAACTCGATCGGCGTGCCGCCCGCCGCCATCACGCCACGGCGCACGTCCTGCGCCAGATCGCGCAGGGTGATGTTGCAGGGCGAGACATCGGACCAGGTGTGGATCACGCCGACGAAGGGTCGGGCGATGGCGGCATCGTCCAGCCCGGTCGCGCGCAGCATGGCGCGGGCGGGGGCGCGGGCGGGGCCTGATTTGAT
>JAYRTK010000207.1:0-6442 GCA_041919595.1 Lysobacteraceae bacterium | reverse complement strand
CAGCGCGGTTCCGGTCGCGGTGAACATCGTGCACACCTACAAGGGCGACCTGAAGGTGGATCTGGTGGCGCCGGACGGCAGCGTGTACGTGCTGCACAACCGCACCGGCGGCAGCGCGGACAACATCGTCACGACCTACACGGTCAACCTGTCGACCGAAGCGCTGAACGGCACGTGGAATCTGCGCGTGAACGACAATGCGACCGGCGACACGGGCTACATCAACAGTTGGAGCATCACGTTCTGATCGGTCGCCGATCTCGGCCCGGGATGACGTGCCCGGAGCCCCGTCGACGCGGGGCTCCGGCATGTTCCGGGCGCGGATTGATGTTGCACTGCACAATGCGTTGATGGACGGAGGCTGAGGGCATCCGCCCGGGCGCCGGGATTCCCCGGTGAAATCAGGCGCTTCGCCCGTGCGTTGGCGAATCCGGGCGCGCGAAGGGCGCCGATGGCGCGGTCGCGTTTGACGCGGTTCGGCACCAGCGTATACGTTCGACAGGTGCTGGCGAGCGATATTCCCACCCCCGCGGTGGCCGCTGCGTCAGCCAGCCGACAGGGGATCGTTCTTCGGGCGCATGCGTGCTGGATTCCGGTGCGGGTTCCGGTCCACACCGGACCGAGGCCGCAACCGCGCCCGTGGACGAAATGTCCGGCATCGAATCCGTTCCACGGATTCATCACGCTCATGACTCGAAAGGGGACAATCGAATGAAGTCAGTATTTTTCTCGGCACCGGCCAAGGCGGCGATGGCCTTGTTGCTGGCGCTGCCGGTCGTGGCCATGGCCGCGCCGCTCAAGGGTGCCAAGCCCGCCAATGCCAGCCGCCCGATGGTGGGCAGCCCGGTGACGGCGCAGAGCATCAACGTCGACCTGCGCACGCTGCCGAAGGCCCAGGAATGGCAGCCCGGCATGCCGATCCGCGAAGCGCATCGCCGCCAGTACAGCCCCCTCGGCGCCAAGCTGCCGCATGCGCCGGAGAACAAGCCGACCGCGACCGATCGGCTGGCCGAGCTGCAGCAGATCTTCGATGAGAGCACGCCGAGCCGACTGCGCGCCAAGAGCGCCGGCAGCCGCGTCAGCATCAACAATCCGAACACCGGCGTGAGCCCCGGCGATCCGGTGGTCGAAGTCGGGACCAATCACGTCATCTACGCGGTCAACGGCACCACCACGACCTTCAAGATCTACGACAAGGCCGGCACGCTGGTCGCGGGCCCGATCAACTTCGGTACGCTCGCACCGGCCGGCAACGCCTGCGCCACCGATCGCGGCGATCCGCTGGTGTACTTCGATCGTCAGGCCAGCCGCTGGTTCATGCTGACAATGGACGATGGCGGCGTGTGCACCTTCGTTTCCAAGACGTCCGACCCGGTGAGCGGCGGCTGGTGGTTCTACCGCTACACCACGCTGGCCTTCCCGGATTATCCGCACTGCGGCATCTGGAACGACGCCTACGTCTGCACCACCAACGAGGGCAGCATCGCCGGCGCCGACGTGTACGCCTTCGACCGCGCGAACATGCTGACCGGCGCCACCGCCCGTCCGGCCCAGCGCTTCAGCAGCGTGCCGACCCTGCCGGGCTATGGCTTCCAGATCCTGACCCCGTCGACCTTCTACGGTTCCACCGCCGCGCCGGCGGGCCGCAAGCAACTGCTCGCCCGTCACCGCGACGACGAAGCGCACGATGGCAGCAGTGCCAGCGCCACCCAGGACTTCATCGAACTGTTCGAGATCAACATCGACTGGAACACGCCGGCGAACAGTGGCATCACCGCGCTGCCGCGCATCGCGATCACCGAGTTCAACAGCTGGTTCCGCGACTACAGCACCTTCGCCACCGTGCCGCAGCCGGGTTCCACCTCGCGCCTCGACCCGATCCGCGAAGTGATCCTCAACCAGCTCAGCTACCGCAACTTCGGCACGCACGAGTCGATCGTCGGCAGTTTCGCCACCAACCAGAACAGCAGCCGCAAGCGCAACGGACCGGTCGATTCCGGGATCCGCTGGTTCGAACTGCGTCGCGTCGGCAGCGGCAATTGGGCCCTGCATCAGGAAGGCACCTTCGGCCCGGGCGACACCAGCACGCATCACCTGCTGGGAACGCTCGCGATGGACAAGTTCGGCAACATCGGCATGGGCTACAACGTCACCAAGACCAGCTCGCCGACCGTCTACGCCTCGCTGCGCTACACCGGCCGCACCGCCGCCGATCCGCTGGGCGTGATGTCGCTGGCCGAGACGACCGTGGCCACCGGCGCCGCCGTCGAAACCTCCGGTCGCTGGGGCGACTACTACCAGACCACGGTCGATCCGGTCGACGATTGCACCTTCTGGTTCGTCGGCATGTACCGTCCGAGCGGCAGCTGGCAGACCCGCATCCAGGACTTCAAGTTCCCCGGCTGCTGATCGTCCGCATCGCGTCGTCTCCAGAACCCCGGCTCCGGCCGGGGTTCTTTTTTGCACGCCCGCTGGGGTAGGCTGTCCGGGCGCCATCCGTTCGTCGGCGCATGGTGTACCGAATCGTCTCTTCCCCCGGGGCACGGCCGCGATGGAAACACCACACAACCGCGTTTCCCGCCTGTCGGGCCCTGTCGTCCCGCGGCTCGATCGCAGTCTTGCGCGCGCCTCCGACCGCACCACCAGTGCGCAGATCGCCGGGCTGCTCCGGCACCGGATCGTCACCGGCCTCTATCCGGGCGGCTCGCAGCTGCTGCAGGACGCGATCGCCGCCGAATTCGGGGTGAGCAAGATCCCGATCCGGGAAGCGCTGGTCCAGCTCAGCGCGGAGGGACTGGTCGACATCCAGGCGCATCGCGGTTTCCAGGTGCGGGCGATATCGCTGGCCGAAGCGCATGAAGTGCTGGGATTGCGGTTGATGATCGAGCCGCAGGTCTGCGCCGACGGCGCACGTCTTGCGCACGATGAGGATCGACTCGAAGCGCAGGCGGCGCTGGTCGCGCTCAATCGCCGTGTGGCCGATCGCGCGCACGACGATGCCGGCGAGTACAACCGCGATTTCCATCTCGCCCTGACCGTGCCGCGGCTGCAGCCGATCGCGAGCGGGGTGCTCGGCCGGCTGCTCACGATCTCGCAGCGTTACGCCGACGTGCACCTCACCGTGCCGGGCCGTCCGGCGCGCGCGATCGAGGAACACACCGAGATCCACGATGCCTGGGCGGCCGGCCGGCATCGCGACGTGGCGCACATGCTCCGCATGCACATCGAGGAAACCCGCGACGATCTCGTCAAGCTGCTGAAGAACGGCGATTGAACGGATGGGCCGAGTGTCCTGGTTGAGCGTCGCGGCCGGGGCGTGCGCGGTCGGACGAAGCCGGGCGCCATCGCCGGCACGGCCGAGGGGTATCATCCGCAGGTCGCGTTCCCCGGCCGATGGGCGGCCCCGCGACGCGCACGGACCGGAGTCGGCGACGATGATGCTCAGAACGTGTTTCTTCGCGCTCGTGGCCGCGATCCTCGCATCGCCGTCGTCGGCGCAGTCGGTACGCACGACGTCCGCGCGCCCGCCATTCGCCGCGCATGCGCACCGGCACGCCGAAAGCGAACCGGCCGCGTTGCGGCTCGAACGCGATCCGCTGGCGCGGGTGCATCTGGTGATGTCGCGCCGGACCTACGAGCAGATGCCCGATCTGGTGCGCGCCGGCGTCGCCAAGCGCGACCGGCTCGGCACGCCGCTGGTGGTGGTCGAGGTGCCGGCCCGGCAGTTGAGCCGCGTGTCCGAACGCATCCACCAGCGCGAACGTCGCTGCGGCGGTTACTTCGCCTTCGCCAGTCGCGAGGAGGCCGACGCCTTCCTGCAGTCGGACCGTTCCGACATGGTCCGGAAGACGCCGATGACGCCGGTCGAATACCGCATCGACAACCAGGCCACGGTCGAGCCCTGGTTGAATCAGGTCCAGCACACCAACATCCACGCCACCATCGCGCATCTGTCGGCCTACCAGAACCGCTACTACGCCAGCAGCGATGGCCGGCAGGCGGCGGAGTGGATCGAGGCGACGTGGATGGGACTGGCCGCCGGACGCGGCGACGTGAGTTCGGAGCTGTTCGCCTGCGCCACCTGCTCGACCCAGCCGTCGGTGATCCTCACGATCCGCGGGCGCGAGATCCCGGACGAGATCGTGGTGCTCGGCGCGCATCTGGATTCGATCAACGCCGCCGGTGGCGGCGCGACCCAGCGCGCACCGGGTGCGGACGACGATGCGTCCGGCATCGCCACGCTCACCGAAGTGCTGCGCATCGCGATGGCCAGCGGCTGGAAGCCGCGTCGCACGGTCAAGTTCATGGCCTACGCGGCGGAAGAGGTCGGGCTGCGCGGCTCCAACGCCATCGCCCGTTCGCATCGCGCCGCCAACGCACGGGTGGTGGCGGTGCTGCAGATGGACATGACCAATTACAGGGCGTCGACCAACGTCGACATGCGTCTGGTCACCGATTACTCCAACGCCCATCTGCAGACGTTCCTGACCGCGCTGTTCGACACTTACCTCGCGCCGCGTGGCATGACCCGCGGCACCGACACCTGCGGTTATGCCTGCTCCGATCATGCCTCATGGACCGCGGCGGGCTATCCGTCGGCGTATTTCTTCGAGGCCGGTTCGCCCAACGGCGGCGCTTTCCCCTACATCCACTCGACCAACGACACGCTGGCGAACATGGGCAATTCGGCCCAGAACAGCGGCAAATTCGCGATGCTCGGCGTCGCCTTCCTCGGCGAGGCGGCGAAGACCTCGCAGCTCGGTGTATTCCCCTGAGACGCCTCCGCGCTTCCCGGCCACCCGCAACCGCTTCGCTTCGGCAGGAGTCGTCGTGAAAATTTCCGATCTTCCGTTTGGCACGACCGATTGGTCCGCGATCGAGCGGACCGAACACAAGGGCGAGACCGGGCTGGCCTACTGGCGCACGCGGCATTTCGGGGACATCCGTGTCCGGATGGTCGAGTACACGCCGGGGTATCGGGCCGACCATTGGTGCACCAAGGGCCATGTGCTGCTGTGCCTCGCCGGAGAACTCCGGACCGAGCTTGAAGACGGCCGCCATGTCACCCTGGGGCCAGGCATGAGCTATCAGGTCGGCGATCATGCCGAACCGCACCGATCCTCGACCGAGATCGGGGCCACGCTGTTCATCGTCGACTGATCGGCGGATCGGATCCTTCGCTCACGTCGCCGGTGCCCGCGATGGGCAGGCGTCAGCCCGCCGCTTCGAAACGGTTGGCGGCGACGTTCTTGCGCACCTTCAGCGGGTCCCAGATGCGGCCGTTCATGGCGATGTAAACGCCCGGCGGCAGCGACTGCACCGCGCCGACCGCGGTGCCGATGTTGAATTCGGCGTCCGAACCGCGGAAACGCGCCGGATTGAGCGCGCCGGTGAGCACGATGGTCTTGTCCGCCACGGCGGAGAGCACCCTGGCGGTGTCGACCATGGTGTCGGTGCCGTGGGTGACCAGGACGTGGCGCGCGGGCTGCGCGGCGATGGTCGCGCGCAGCAGTTCGCGGTCTTCGGCGGTGATGTGCAGCGAGTCCTTGCGGATGATCGGGATCACGTTGAAGCGGAAGGCGACGCCGAGCTCCTCGAGGATGCGGCCGATCTGCGGTTCACCGACCTGATAGTCCGACTTGTCGTCGAAGTAGATCTTGTCGATGGTGCCGCCGGTGGTGACGATGAGCAGCTCTTGCATCTGGATTCTCCGTCGCGTCGGTCGTGGGACGTGCCGCCGCGCGCATCGGGTTCGGAATGTCGGTGGGCATGCGGAACGGCGCTGCCGGTCGGTGATGATTATCGCCGCTCTGCGCCGGACTGCGTACCGGTGGCGAGGTCACGGGGGCGATCGCCGTTTCGCGGACCGCGCCCGCAGGCCCGGTGCGCTGGAGGCGAACACCACGATCAGCGCCAGCACGATCTCGGCCAGGGCGAATCCGCGTTCTTCCGCGTGGGACCAGGCCGCCATCACGCCGTGCGAGAACCAGCACAACGCGAACACCCCGGCCCAGAAGCGCGCGGTGGCGCGCCGCGAGAGCACGCCCAGCGCGAGCAGCAGTGGCGGCAGCGCGAATACCAGCCAGGCGGCGATGCGATGCGGGTCGTCGCGGAACCAGACCGCATACAACGCGGCCAGCCCGAACAGGGCGGCGAGCAGGGCGATGCGATCACTGGTGCGCGCGGGATCGAGCAGGGTCATGTGGTCGGTGTCCTCACGCTTCAGGTCAGCCGCAGCGCGAGCTGCGCGATCCGGCGGCCGAGCGCGCGTGCCAGGGCCGCTTCTTCATCGCTGGGCTGCGGATCGTCCTTCGCCCCGGCGACATGGCTGGCGCCGTAGGGCGTGCCGCCGCTGCGGGTGGTGCTGAGCAGCGGTTCGGTGAACGGGATGCCGGCGATCACGCAGCCGTGGTGCAGCAGCGGGACCAGCATCGACAGCAGG